>DAOVYU010000125.1 GCA_030635465.1 Bacteroidales bacterium
AAATCTTTTGCCTTAAAATTATCTACTGTGCCTTTAAGGTTTCCTGAGATTTTCATTTGGTTATCCATCTCAAACATTATCGGGGCAAAATATCCTACATCTACCAGGTTTATGATAGAGGGCCTGATAGTTGATTGAATATATATATTGTTTATAAAATCTTTAAAGTCTTTTAAACTATTATACGAAAACGTTAAATCAAGATCAATATCGTTAACAGGTGTTTTAAGTATTAGATTTTTAGCTTGCAATGTTTTAGCACTAAATGTAAATTGACAACTTAAGCTATCAAGCTGAAAACCACTTTTATCATACAGCGAAATTTGATTTATATCCATCATCAGGCCACCTTTTTCAAAAGATACATTACTCATATCAAGATGATTGATATGTGTTTCAATATCCCTGAAATCAATCCAGTCATGCTTTCGTGTTTTGGTTTGATCTTCAAAAATAAATGATGAATTGCTGATGGTTAAACCCTCAAGTGACAATTTTAAATTTTTGTTGGGCTTTTCAATGGAGTCTTGAATAGGTTCACTTGTAGCTATTAATGTATCTCTTTGAAGAAAGTCAATAATAAATTGCAGGTTTAGTTCATCAGTTTCTTTATATCTTCTTAAGCGGATATCAGCATCTAATAGGTTAATCTTTGCGATATCAAAGTTTGTGTTTTTAAAGCTGTAATCTTTTAAATTAACTGAAAATTTACCCGTAAATAAAAGTGTATCGTTTTGTTGGTCATGAATAAGAAAATTTTTCAGTGATACACTTTTTAAAGAGGTGATCTCAAGACGATCAATATTTACTTTTGTTTGAAGTTTATTTGTAAGGTAAGTTGTGGCTATTTTTGCTAAAACGGTTTGAGTAAATGGATGTCTAACCAGCAATGATGATACGACCAATAATGTCATTATTACGGTTAAGAAATATACTGATATTTTAACTACTCTATTTTTAATAATTTTACAATCTTTTTATATCAGATTTTTTCTAAAGTACGAAATTCATTAAGAATATGTGATTTTTCATGGTTTTATTATTTATTTACAAACATTTATTTGTGTAAAACACTCTGTAACAAGCAAAACATCAAAATGAAAACTTATATACTTGGTAGTGAATCTTCTTGTGATGACACTTCAGCAGCAGTTCTTAAAAATAACAAGATTCTTGCCAATATTATAGCCAATCAAGAAGTTCATCGAAAATATGGAGGAGTTGTCCCGGAGCTTGCTTCACGTGCACATCAGCAACACATCATTCCAGTTGTTGATGAAGCATTAAAAAAAGCAGGTATAGAAAAACAACAATTATCTGCAATATCTTTTACCAGAGGCCCCGGATTATTAGGTTCGTTGTTAGTGGGCACTTCTTTTTCTAAATCCTTTGCATTGAGTTTGAATATACCTTTAATTGAAGTTGACCATATGCAAGCCCATATTCTGGCTCATTTTATTCAGCAAGATGAATTAGAAAAAGATACCCCCAATTTCCCATTTTTGTGTTTAACAATTTCTGGAGGACATACCCAGATTGTAAGGGTTGACACTTACCGTAACATGACCGTTATAGGTAAAACCATTGATGATGCAGCTGGAGAGGCCTTTGATAAAGCAGCTAAAATTATGGGGTTGCCTTATCCCGGTGGACCTGAAATTGATAAACTGGCAAAGAAAGGTGATCCTGATAAATATAAATTTCCTAAACCAAGGATGCCTGAATTTGATTACAGTTTTAGCGGATTAAAAACATCTTTTTTATATTTTATCAGAGATGGGTTAAAAAATAATCCTGATTTTATTCAACTGAATATAAATGATTTATGTGCATCCATTCAAAAAGTGATTATTGATACTTTAATGGATAAACTTATTTTAGCTTCACAGCAAACTGGAATAAATGAAATTGCCATTGCAGGAGGTGTCTCGGCAAATTCGGAAATACGTAATCGATTGATAGAGACAGGTACGAATAAAGGCTGGAAGGTTTATATCCCGGAATTTCAATTTACTACAGATAATGCTGCTATGATTGCCATTGCAGGATATTATAAATACCTCAATAATGAATTTTCTGACCAAAGGGTAGTGCCATATGCCAGAAGTATAGTATAATATATGAATATATCAACTTCAGCTTTAAAAAGTTTCCTTGATGAAAAATCTGACTTTTATAATCACCCTGGTTTTATCCAGGATGATCCTATTTCAATTCCTCACCAATTTTCGTTAAAAGATGATATTGAAATTGCAGGATTTTTAACGGCTACCATTGCTTGGGGAAACAGAAAATCAATCATTAAGAATGCAAATAAGCTCATAGAAATGATGGATTTTGCTCCATATGAATTTATTATGGGTTTTGAAGAAACTAATTTGAATAAAATATCTTCATTTGTTCATCGGACATTTAATGGTATTGATTGCATGTTTTTTTTACAATCCTTGTCAAATATTTACAAACATCATGGAGGACTGGAAACTGTTTTTAGTGAACCGATTCAAAACGGAAAGTCAATTAAAGAGTCAATTATAAATTTCAGAAAAGTATTTTTTGAACTACCCCATTTAAAACGTACGCAAAAGCATGTTGCCAATCCCTTAACCAATGCATCAGCTAAACGTTTGAATATGTTTCTTCGCTGGATGGTTAGAAATGACAACAGAGGAGTTGATTTTGGATTGTGGAATAACATAAAACCTTCTGATCTATTTTGCCCTCTTGATATCCATACTGGTAATGTGTCAAGAAAATTAGGACTTCTAAAACGAAAATCAAACGACTGGAAATCGGTAGAGATATTAACGGAAATTCTCAGAGAAATGAATCCTGACGACCCTATAAAATATGATTTTGCACTGTTTGGCTTAGGTGTATATGAAAAATTTTAGTAAGGATTTATTTGTATTTTTGAGCCTTCCACCGAAAGCATTATAAGATGAATAATACTAAGTCAAATAATGGTTTGTCGAATTGGCAATCGAAATTGCATGAGATTATTTTTGAAGCAGATACACATACAGGCAAATTATTTGATGTAACACTTTTGATACTAATTGTAGTAAGTGTATTTATTGTTATACTAGATAGTGTTGCCAGTTTAAATGCCCGTTTCGGTTTATTATTTTATTATGCTGAATGGTTCTTTACTATATTATTTACACTTGAATATATATTGAGAATCATAACAACTAAGCACCCATCCAAATATATTTTTAGTTTTTATGGTATCATAGATCTACTGGCGATATTACCGACATATCTTAGTTTGATTTTAACAGGTACTCAATTTCTTTTGGTTATTCGCATGCTGCGATTATTGCGTGTTTTTAGAGTATTGAAACTGGCGCGTTATGTAGGAGCTTCTGCAGTATTAATGATTGCCCTACGTAACAGCCGTCACAAGATTGTTGTTTTCCTTGAGGTAGTCATTACTTTGGTAGTAATAATGGGTTCCTTAATGTACTTAATCGAAGGACCCGAACATGGATTTACCAGTATTCCATTGGGCATTTACTGGGCTATAGTTACTCTTACAACTGTAGGTTATGGCGATATTGCTCCCCAAACATTTGTTGGACAATCTTTAGCTTCGGTAATCATGATTATAGGTTATGCAATTATTGCTGTTCCAACCGGAATTATATCTGTTGAAATGTCGAAAGCCTCTGATACAAATACTCAGGTTTGTGAAAACTGTCATAGTAAATACCATGATGATGATGCAAAGTTTTGTAAAAATTGTGGCGAAGAACTGTAAATGGAGTTTCAGAGATTAGAATGAACAAAACATACCCGGATCCATTTGAGCAAGCTTGCTGGGATTACTACCTTGGAGATAAGGAAGCTACCATTAAAATCGTATCCAACAAAGCAGATGATGAAATCGTACCGGTATCATATTTTTTCAGAGAATTAAAAAAGATGCCGGAAATTGAGAAAATGGCCCTGGATTTATGCCAGGGTAACATTTTAGATATAGGAGCAGGTTCTGGATGTCATTCTCTTGAATTAATTAAAAAAGGTCATTTGGTTAGTGGGCTGGAAATCAAGAAAGGTTTAACAGAGTTGCTAGCTGAACGAGGTCTAAATAATATTTACAATGCTGATATATTCAAATTTGATGATAAACATTTTGATACCCTATTGCTGCTGATGAATGGTATAGGGTTGGTGAAGGACTTGGATGGTTTGAATCGATTCCTTGCTAAAACAAGGTCAATTTTGAAACCCGGTGGGCAGATTTTGATGGACTCTTCTGATTTGATGTATTTATATCAAGAGGAAGACGGTTCTTTAAAAATAAATCTAAATGAACGGTATTATGGAGAAGTAGAATATAAATTTGTTTATAGAAATAAGTCAGGTGATCTGTTCAAATGGCTGTATGTTGATTTTTCAACATTGTCGGAATATGCCGACAAAAATGGATATAGATGTGAATTGATGTATGAAGATGATCATTATAACTATCTGGCAAAACTTTTCTAATAAGCATCTAATCCTTTATTTGCCCTTCCTTTTTCTTTCTGATAAGACCAGAGCATGATACAAATTCCCACAAGCAATGCGCCTATAGCCACCAGGAATGTTATTGTAAAACCAAATAATTCATAAAATAAAACACCAAGGAGTGGGGCAAACATTGCACGCACTGCAGTTAAAGATAAATGTACTGATTGATAATCGCCAGCTTCTTCTGGTTTGCAAAAGTAAGCCGACCCAATAAACCATAACAATGCCATGGTAGACGCAAAGATCCCATAAAATACATAGGCTATAATAAGCATTGGATAAACTTCAATTCCTAAAATGAGACTATGAGATGGATAGTACTCTGTTAACATCATAAATAGTATAAATACTGTTAACGATCCGAAAGTAATTACCGCAAATAGCCTTGGATCTATCTTTCCTAAAAGTTTCCCTGTATAAGGAAGTAAAATAATCGCTAAAATGTTGTACGAATTTTTGTAAAAAGCAACACTGGAATAATTCAAATGTAATGCTCGTTCCAGAAATATGGTGATAACAGTTACTGTAATCATAAATGAAAATCCGTAAAACAAAAATCCCATTTCGAAATGAAAATATGGCTTGTTTCCTTTTAATATCTGAAACATGGTTTTAATGGATTTTTTTATGGAATCCATAAATGGTAACTGTTTTAATTCCGTGATGGTGGATTGGTAGTTAATTTTAGACAGCAG
>DAOVYU010000208.1 GCA_030635465.1 Bacteroidales bacterium
GATTTTGTAAATATTGAATGCTCAACTAACAAAAAATTACGAAAAGTAAATATCAGTCCGGATTATAAAAAAGTGCTTGTTCCGATAGGAGGGGGAAAAGATTCAGTTGTAACTCTTGAATTGTTAAAGAAAGAATTTGATTGTATTCCACTTATATTGAATCCGAGACTGGCAAGTGTAGATACTATTTTTTCTGCTGGATATGAAAAGGATGACTTTATTGAAATTAATCGGACCATTCATCCAACATTACTTGATTTAAATAAAGAGGGATTTTTAAATGGGCATACCCCATTTTCAGCTCTGTTGGCATTTACAAGTGTATTTGTTGCTGCTTTGAGTGGAAGCAAGCACATTGCTTTATCAAATGAATCAAGTGCAAATGAACCTACTGACAAAATTTCTGGTGTAAATCATCAATATTCAAAATCCATTGAGTTTGAAAAAGATTTCAGGGAGTATATTGCAATGTATATCAGTGATGATATTAACTATTTTAGCTTTTTACGGCTCTTAAATGAATATAATATTGCAAAGCTCTTTTCAACTTTTCCACATCATTTTAAAAGTTTCAAAAGTTGTAATGTGGGAAGTAAAACTGATTCCTGGTGTGGTAATTGTCCAAAATGTTTGTTTACCTATATCATCCTATCACCTTTTATTGAAAGGGATATTTTAATCCAAATATTTGGAAAGGATTTGTATAATGATGAATCATTGATACAACATTTTAATGAATTAATAGGACACATTGAAGTGAAACCTTTTGAATGTGTAGGAACCATTGATGAAGTAAATTTGGCTGTAATGGAGGCTTTAAAAATGACCAAAGAACCGCTGCCATTTTTGCTTGAATATTATACGTCATTGTCACTTAATTTAGATTCGGATAATACTTCATTTTATAATTTAGATGAGGATATCCATTTTATTGAAAAACAGTTTCTTAATATATTGGATTATCATACTAAATGATTAAAAATTTACTAAAGATATTAAAGAACAAAAGAGTCCTGATTCTGGGCTTTGGAAAAGAAGGGATCTCAACTTTTCGCTTAATCAGCAAACATATTCCGGCTACACAAATAGCCATTGCAGATCAAAATGATAAATTATTAGAAACTTTAAATCTGGATATTGACTCAAATATCAAATTTTATTTGGGTAAGGCATATCTTGAGAATATAAATGAGTATGACCTAATCATTAAAGCACCGGGAATTTCCAAAAAGATATTAAGAGGCAAAACAAACGAACATAAAATTATTTCGCAAGCCGATTTGTTTATGAAATTATTTTCAAAACAAATTATTGGTGTAACAGGAACAAAAGGAAAAAGTACTACTTCCAGCCTTATTAATCATATTTTATCGGCATATTCGAAAAATGTTGTTTTTGTTGGAAATATTGGCGTCCCACCATTCGATTTGATTGAAAATATTGATGAAGATACATGGATTGTGTTTGAGCTTTCATCCCACCAGTTACAAGATGTTTCAAACTCACCACACATTGCGGTTTTATTAAATTTATTTGAAGAACATCTGGATCATTATGATGACCTAAATGCTTATCACCAGGCTAAATTGAACATTGCTAAGTTTCAAAAAGACAATGATTGGTGTATCATGAATGGAGATGATCCAATTATTAAAAAACTAGTTGATAAACTTAAAACCGAAAACAACAAACTTCCCTACTCACTTATAAATAAGATAGTTAATGGAGCCTCTCTTGAAAAGGATGGTTTAATTAAGTTTATTACTACAAATCAGGAATCTGCATTTGATGTTTCGAAACGGAAGTCCTTGGCAGGAGATCATAACCTGATGAATATAATGGCGGCTATCTGTGTATGCAAAATTATAGACATTCCTGATCCAATCATATTAGATGCAATCAATAGTTTTACAGGCCTCAGGCACCGCATGGAATATTTAGGACTATTCAAAGGGATCCATTTTTATAATGATTCCATTGCTACAATCCCAGAGGCTACAATCAATGCCTTAAAAACCCTCAAAAAAGTTGATACTTTAATTCTGGGCGGAAAAGATAGAGGAATTGATTACCATGGATTAATAAGTTTTCTGCCGTTTTCAGGTGTAAATAATTTGATTTTTAGCGGTGATGCGGGAAAAAGGATAATGAATGATTTAAAAAGTGATGGGAATTTAAAAGATCAAAAATTATTTCTCATACAAGATTATAATGAGTTGCCTGCAATAATAACGGAAAATACCTTGCATGATCATATTTGTCTTTTATCTCCTGCTGCTGCAAGTTATGATATGTTTAGCAATTTTGAAAAAAGGGGGGATGTGTTCAAAAAAATAGCAGAAAATCTATGATCTTCTGCTATTAAAATTTTGAAAGGAACTAAGCTTTACCAATTGTTATTAAGCTATTTTTCCTCTTTAGTTTCTTTTTTAGTTTCCTTTACTACTTTTTCTGCTTTTGGCTCCGCTTTTTTTACCTCTTTTTTTGCTTCTTCTTTTACTGCTGCTTTTTTCGCAGGTGCCTTTTTAGCTGTTTCCTTTGTTTTTGCTGTGGTAGTTTCTGGCTTTTTCTTAGCTGCTGTTTTTGCTGTTGAAGTCTTCTTTACAACTTCTTTTTCTTTCGGTTCAGCTTTTTTAGTGGGTTTCGTTTTTTTAGCTGCTGGTTTAGCTTTCGAAATAATGGGACTGCTCTTTTTCTTAGGGCGTCTTACACCATAACTTCCTTTTATAATTTTTCCTCTTTTTGTCTTTTTATCACCTTTTCCCATAAGCTAAATTTAAAAGATTAATAATTGAATTTTTGGTAAAGTTATAAATTTTTCAGGAACTCTTGCTCAAGTAAGTCTGATCTTTTTACAACATTTTTTACCCAGTTGAGTTTAATTTCAGTTTTTTCAATGTCAGTCAACTCCCACTTAAGTGAAGAATTTCGAAGCTTTTCAGTAAGGTGGTGAAGGATAATTGCTGCCGATACAGAAATGTTAAAACTTTCTGTAAAACCATACATAGGAATCTTTACAAATTCATCTGCATTGTCAATGGCAGTCTGAGAAAGCCCATTTAACTCAGTTCCAAACACCAATGCAATTTTAGTATCCAGGTTTAAATCTTCTAATGAGCAATCATTTTTGTGTGGAGTTGTTGCAACAATACGGTATCCTTGTTTACGAAGGGAGTTAAATGTATTTACAGTATTGTTTTCTGTTTGATTGTATTTGTGCAAATTGAGCCATTTAGAGGAACCTAAGGCTACATCAGGGTTGACTTCATATTCATTTTTATTTTCAATGATATGTACATCTTGAATTCCAAAACAATCACAGGTCCGAAGGACAGCACTTGCATTATGAGGCTGAAAAATATCTTCTAAAACTAGAGTAATATGCCTGGTTCTGTATTGAATATTTTGTTCGAATAAATTTCGTTTATTATCAGAGATAAACTGATATAAATGTTGTAAAAGTTCGTTTTTTGTTTCCTTATCCATACCAAGAAATTGATTTTCTAAAATACTGAAATTCTATTGCTTAAGTACAACTTCGTTTCGTTTATACTGGGTTTTAAATTTAAGGGGCGTTGTACCGTAGGATTGTTTAAAGCATTTGATAAAATAAGTACTGTCGGTAAAACCTGAAATGGCTGATATGTCTGCAATCTGGAGATCAGTTTCTCGCAATAGTTTTCTGGCTTTCTGAAGTCTGACCTGGGTTAAATAGTTTACTGGGGACAGGCCTAAAGCTTTTTTAAAGATTCTTTGAAAATTCCTCATTGACATGTTGGCAAGACTGGCCATATCCTCAATATAGATCTTGTCATCAGGATTATTCTCAAAATATTCAATTACTTTACCCAAGCGGACTAAAGACTTCGCTTCAGTTGCTTTAATGGATGAATAATGTCTTGAAAGGATTACAATTAATTCTTGAAGTCGGTTTGCAATGACAATTTCAAATCCCTCATTTTGCTCCTTTTGTTCTAGGAACATGGCATTTAATGTGAGTTCAATTTTAGCCAATTCCTCACGATTAAGCTTCAACATATTTTTAAAATGGTGCCTGGCCCGATACTTCGGTTCTAAAATAAATAATGCTTTAAATCCTTCAAGTTGCCGGAGTTTATCAGGAACAACTTCCGGATTATTAAAATCATTCACCATTACATTAATGATTTCAACCTGGCTCGCATCTTTGAAATAATGTTTTTGGTTCCCCTGCAAAACAAAAACATCA
>DAOVYU010000085.1 GCA_030635465.1 Bacteroidales bacterium
AGGATTTACCGTATCTCGAACGTAAAAACTATAAATATTTTTTCCCGAAATATGCCCACAAAGCCAAACGAATTGCCACAGTATCTGAATATTCAAAACAAGATATTGTAGAACAGTACAATATTTCCCCGGATAAAATTGACGTAGTGTACAATGGTGCCAGCGATGATTTCAAACCACTGGATGAAGTTGAACAACTACAGATCAGGGAAAAATATACAGGAGGGAAACCCTATTTTATTTTCGTAAGTGCTTTGCATCCCCGAAAAAACCTGGTGAATTTATTTAAAGCTTTTAATGAATTTAAAGAAAATAAATCATCAGATATTAAATTGATGGTTGTTGGTGAAAAAATGTGGTGGACCAAAGAAATTGAGAAGACCTATGAAAGTATGCAATTCAAAGATGAGGTAATATTTTCTGGCCGGCTTGAATTTACAGAATTACAAAGGGTTTTAGCATCTGCACTGGCATTGACTTATGTTTCCTATTTTGAAGGATTTGGAATCCCCATTGTTGAGGCCTTTTATGCCGGAACTCCTGTAATCACGTCAAATGTAACTTCCATGCCTGAAATTGCTGGTGATGCAGCATTACTGGTTGATCCGTTTTCAACTCAATCAATAACAGATGCCATGTTGAAGATCTCATCTGATGAAGTTTTCAGAAAATCTTTGATAGAAAAAGGTAAAAAAAGAAGTGAGAATTTTACCTGGCAAAAATCGGCTGACAGGTTGTGGGAATCGATTGAAAAGGGTTTTTAATCCAATTGATAAACAATCCGCATCCCATATCCACCCTGGAAAGCTGTTGGACTTATTTTAATATTTTTATTACCATCAAAATTTATCTTACTCAGTGTAATTCCAACGAATGTTCCTAAAGCAGCACCTGCAATAACATCTGTTGCCCAGTGTTTACCATCATTGATCCTGGATATTCCCACTAACGTAGCTACAGAATATGAAGTAATGCCAATCCAGATCTTATCCCGATATCCCCGGGCTAGCACCGAAGCTACAGCAAAAGCTGTGGTGGTATGGCCGGATGGAAAAGATGTGTAATCTGTGGTAAATGGGAAAGGTCCTTCCCATAAATAGGGATTAGGCGGATCATTGTTGGATGGCCGGTGCCGGTGAAATAAATGTTTGGTAATTACTGCTGCCCCTCCGCTTAGCAAAAATGCTTTCAAGCCGGTTAATGCAACATTCCGGTGATGGTTATTTTTTCTACCTGTTAGATAAATGATTCCCAGCATCGGTAATGAATAGAGTCCGCTTCCCCAGGGTTCAATGATATATTTTGAAATGTTGTCTTTGGCTTCAGTCCTGTTTTTTTGGAAAAAATCATAGATCTCTTCATCATATACATAAGTTATTGCCCAGGCACCTACGATGCCAGCAAAAGTCGACCACTGTTTGGCTTTCCAACGGCCAGGTTCAGTAACAATTTTTTTGGTATCATGCCAGTAGGAAGCAACATACTTTTTATTAAAGGCTACTTTTTCTGATAAAGTATCATTTTGAGGGAAAGACTTCAAGGCAATACAGAAAGTAAGAATAACTAGAAAAGAAAACTGGACAATGTAGATATGCTCGTATTTCGATTTATTAAACAATATAATTAAACCTTTAACTTTATACTTTTAACTTTTCAACTCCCCAAAGGGGTCCTTCGGACAAAACCCAGAACCCAAAACTCACAACTCATTTCGTTTTGCCTCTTCCCAAAATACATCCATTTCAGCCAGGGTCATGTCTTTCAATGATTTTCCCAAATCAGTTGCTTTGCTTTCCAGGTGCTGAAATCGTTTGATGAATTTTTTATTGGTTCTTTCCAAAGCATCTTCAGGATTTACATCAATAAACCGTGCATAATTTACGAGGGCAAAAAGTAAGTCGCCCAATTCATGCTCCATATTATCTTTAATACCTGTTTCTTCCACTTCATGTTTCAGTTCATTCAATTCTTCCATCACTTTTTCCCATACTTGTTCAGGTTTCTCCCAATCAAAACCTACTCCTTTTACTTTTTCTTGTATGCGATAAGCTTTTACGAGAGGAGGTAATGACACAGGTACACCAGATAATACAGATTTTCGACCTTCTTTCAATTTAAGTTTTTCCCAGTTATCCTTAACCGTTTTCGCATCATTGGCTTCCACATCACCATATATGTGTGGGTGACGATAGACTAATTTTTCGTTGATATAATTTAATACATCCCCCATATCAAAATTCTTGGTTTCAGAGCCAATTTTCGCATAAAATACCAGGTGCAGCATCAGGTCGCCCAACTCCTTTTTAATACCATCAATATCTTTATCCAGAACTGATTCTGATAATTCATAGGTTTCTTCTATGGTTAAATGCCGGAGACTTTCAAATGTTTGAATTTTATCCCATGGACATTGTGCCCTAAGGTCATCCATAATTTCCAACAAGCGTTTAAAAGCATTGATTTTTTCATTCAAGTCTGTCATGTGAAATAATAAAAAATGTGTAAAAATTATATCGGATGTAAAAATAGTAAATCAGTGAGACTATGTTTTTATTTTCAAAAACATTTAGCCGAACTCCTGCCTGCCGAAACAAGCAGTACAGGCAAGGGGATCCCGGGCGATAGTCGAGGGACGTCAGGAACCTTATTCCCCACACCATGATGCGCAACAATGAATTTATTCCGTTGAAATACGAAGCTGTTCTGTGGTGGGGAGTTTCATTTTCCGATAGGAAAAGTACCTTAAACTTTATCCAGGTTCTCAAGGAGAGATAGTAATTCAGAAGTTTTAAATGGTTTACTCAGGTATTGATCAATTCCGGCATCAATTAGTTTTTGTTGTTCCCCGTCACGGTTATGGGCTGTAACTGCAATTATTTTGGTTCTTTTATGCGCATTGTATGATTCATATTCCCTGATCAATCTGGTTGCTTGAATACCATCCATCACAGGCATTTGAATATCCATAAGCACTACATCATAATTGTTCTTCTTGAATAAACCCAGACCAACTTTTCCATTTTCAGCCACATCTGTAACATGTCCGTTTTTAACTAAAATATTGGTTGTTAGTTGCTGATTTAAAATGTTATCCTCTACAATTAAAATTTTGAGCTGTTTTTTATTTATAGTCTTTTTGGGTTTTTCTGGCTCTTCAGCATGTTCAATTGAAGATGGGATTTGCATTCTTACATTGAACCAGAAATTGGATCCTTTGTTAACTTCAGATGAAATTCCAATTTCACCGTCCATTAATTCGACCAATTGTTTACATATGGCTAATCCTAATCCTGTTCCACCTTGCTTCCGTTGAGCGGCAGCATGTGTTTGTGAAAAAGCTTTGAATAATTTATCCTGACTTGATGCTACAATCCCAATACCTGTATCAATCACCTCAAAATTAAGAATACAAGATGCCAGGTTTTTCTTATTGTTCAGATGATTCAATATTTCATGATTAACCTTGATGGTGATTCCCCCTTTATCAGTAAATTTGAGTGCATTATTTACAAGGTTGGTCAGGACCTGGTTTAATCTCACTGAATCTCCTTTTATAATTTCAGGAATACTGTTTTCAACTTCAGAGGTGAGGTGCAACTTTTTCTGTTGGGCCATTACGTCATGCATTGTAATTACCTCATTTATAAGTGCGCGAATATTAAACTCTTGATTTTCAAGCACAATTTGCCCAGCTTCAATTTTTGAGAAATCCAGTATATCATTTATGATATTTAATAAAGTATTTCCTGAACTATTCACAATACCAACATAGTCTTTTTGTTCAGCAGTGAGTTTGGTTTCAGATAATACTTCTGTAATACCAATAATACTGCTCATATGATTTCGGATCTCATGGCTTATTCCGGCAAGGAATAGTGATTTTGATTTGGTAGCATTTTCAGCTTTTTCTTTGGCCTTGATCAGCTGTGCTTCGTATGTCTTTTGTGTTGTTATATCCTTGATGGTGCCTATATGAGCTGGTTTTCCTAAATAATTAATTAGACCAACGCTAATACTTATATGTATTGTTTCACCTTGACGATTTAACAATTTAAACTCGTAAGAGCTTGGTATATCTTCTCCTTCCAGCCTTCTTTGATAATTTGATGTTATTCTTGGCAAATCATCCGGATGGATTAAATCCTTATATTCCAGATCATGAATTTCATCAAGGGAATATCCTGATATTTTTGAGAAACTTTCATTGGCAAATCGGATTTTTTCATTCTGTATAACAAAGATTCCATCTTGAATATTCTTAATTAAAGAAGCATGTTTTTCATCGCTTTCTTTCAGTTCTGACAATGCTTTCTCCAATAGGATTTTTTGTTCTGTAATTTTTTTATTCTTGGTTTCCAGAATCATCCTTGCTTTTTTATAGATCCTAGCCCGTGTGTAAAAAACTAAAAATAAGGCTAGAATAAATAAACCAATACTTGCAACAGCATAAATAATGTATCGTTGAGTTTTAATTTTCAGGCTTTTTAATTCATTATCTTTAGTAATGATCTTTAATTGTTGATCCTTATTTCTGAAATTATACCTCATCTCAATTTCAGCAATTTGTTTACTACTTGTCTGGTTGTATATTGAATCCTTTAAATCAGTAGCCATTTGAAAATACTCAAAAGTCTTTTGAAAGTCTTTTCTTTTTTCGTAATAACTTGATATATCAAAATAGGTATCCATCAATAATTGTTTGGCACCTATTTTTTCTGCTATCTCAACTGACCGAAGAAAATAACTGATTGCCTGCTCGTTATCTTCTAATACAAAATAAACACCTCCAATATTTCGAATGGTATTTGCTTCTGACCATAAGTCTTCCTGACCAATTTCTATTTTTAGGGCAGAATTAAAATATTCCAAAGCTTTGGTATATTCTTCCTTATCAAAGTATACCGTACCCATATTATTTAAGGTGGTAGATTTAATGTCAGGAATATCAATTTCATCAGCAAGTTCCAATGTTTTAGTATAATATTTTAAAGAACTGTCTAACTTATTTTGCATGGAATAAGTACTGCCTAAATTATTGTAAGCATCAAGTTTTCCTTTTAAATCATCCAATGAATCATAGATTTCGATGCATTTATAATATAGTGTTTGTGCCTTATCTAAATGATTTAAATGATAATAAATATTCCCGAGGTTCAATGAAGTATTTGCAATCCCAATTTGATTTCCCTGTTGGGATTCGATTTCTAACGATCTGATATAATAATCGACTGCCATATCGTAGTCTCCCAATACTTCATAAATAAGACCAATATTATTACAAGCATTTGAAATACCTTTATCATAAGAATTGACTTCACTCAATTCGAGTGATTTAATATAATATTCCAATGCTAGTTTATATTGTTCTAGGAAATAATAACCATTGGCCATTCGGTTTAGGGCCCTGGCCTTTTGAATTTCATTATTGTTCTGTTTAGCCAGTTCAAAAGCAGACTTAGCATAATTAACACTTTCCAGTGCATCTACATACCAATACTCCTTGGAGATATCTAATAACAATTCAAATTTTTCGTCACCATTTTTCATCTCCACCTCCAGCACCAGGCTGTCTATTTGTGGATAAGAAGCCAAATAACTTGTACATAAAACAAGTACAAGAATTATATGGAGTTTATTCTTAAGCATTATAATCCTTTCAAGTGAATTTGTAATATTATAACAATGGTTTTGCAATGAAGTTTTAAAAAAAATCAGAATTATTACAATATAACAGTATAAATAATACTTTTAGTGTTTTGATTTTGAATTATTATATTTTTGTTATCAGTTTGTTTTCTTTCAAATTCTTAATAAGCTTTTGCAAAAACAACCCGCTGTTTTGAAGGCTTGCCTGTATAAATACATTTACC
>DAOVYU010000382.1 GCA_030635465.1 Bacteroidales bacterium
ATACCTTGTCCGCCAACTCCCGCTAATATGATATCTTTTTTCATTAAGTGCTTATATTAATAATGATTGATTATTGCGATTAAAAAATTAAATACTGATTTTTTCCAGTTCTTTCCTCTTTTTTTCGTCCCTTATTTTTTTTGCAGCAGTATGTAAACATTCCCGGCGTGGAATAATTACTGATACACCGGTATATTCAATTTCATCCTTAAAAGACTGCATATTCACTTGATGGTATTTAGGTGAAGGGTCTATCACAATAATGTGATCTTTTTCAACTCCAACAGCTTCGCAAATAGCTTCAATTTTACCGGAAGCAGAAGATTGCTGTCCACCTGTCATTGCAGTGGTGGCATTATCCAGGATTACAACTGTAATGGAAGATTTATCGTTTACGGCATCTAGTAATCCGGTAATTCCGGAATGTGTAAATGTTGAATCACCAATAACAGCAATTGCAGGTGTAAATCCTGCATCATCAGCACCTTTGGCCATGGTTATGGAAGCTCCCATATCCACACAAGTATTAATGGCATCAAACGGTTCAAGGGCTCCTAGTGTATAACAACCTATATCAGAAAACACTCTTCCTTTAGCATATTCAGTTAAAGCTTCGTTAAGGGCATTGTACGAATAAATATGCGGACATCCTTTACATAGTTTTGGTGGTCTGTTGGTAACCAGTTCAGGAATTGGTCTTGTTTCCGGGATAGTCAGACCCAGTGCTTTGCCCACATTATTAGGATTTAACTCACCATCTCGCTGCAAGGTGCCGTCCATACGGCCTTTCACCTTTTTACCCAAACCAAAAAAGCTATTGATCAATTCTTCCACAACAGGGTAGCCATCTTCCAAGACAAGGATCTCATCACATTCTTCATACAATTTTTTCATTTTTGGTCTTGTAATCGGATATTGACCAATTTTAAGAATGGGGTAAGGAATATCTCTATCCGGATAATTTTCCATCAAATAGTTATAGGCTATTCCACATGCTACAATTCCCAGGCTTTTATCCGGACCATCAAAATATTGATTGAAATTGCTGGTGTCAGCATCCTCCTGAAAATCAGCCTGGATATCCAATAAATGTCTGTATTGACGACGTGCATTCGCAGGAAGCAAAATAAATTGTTTTGGATTCCCGGGTAACTGGATTTTATTTTGTTCTTCAACTTCTTTTCTCACAACACCCGCTCTTGAATGTGCTAATCGTGTTGTTATTCTTATTAAAACAGGTATTTCAAACTTTTCTGAAATGCCAAAACCATAACGGATCATGTCATAAGCTTCCTGCTGATTGGAAGGTTCAAAAGCAGGGATCATGGCAAACTTTCCATAAAACCTTGAGTCTTGTTCATTTTGAGAAGAGTGCATGGATGGATCATCAGCTACAACAACTACAAGTCCACCGTCTGCGCCTGTGATAGCTGAATTTATAAATGCATCTGCTGCCACATTCAGGCCAACATGTTTCATACATACCATGGTTCTCTTTCCGGCGTATGACATTCCCAGGGCTGCTTCCATTGCAGTTTTTTCATTTGCAGCCCACCCCGATCTGATGTTCTTTTCTTTGGCTTCTTTTGAGCTGATCACATATTGCATTATTTCTGTGGAAGGCGTTCCGGGATATGCATAAATACCTGATAATCCGGCATCAATTGCACCCTGGGCAATCGCTTCATCTCCAAGTAACATTAACTTTTTCATAGGTTATTTTAGTACAAGTAAATTCAATAATAGAGAAGCAAAATTAAATATAATTATCTGGTCTTTCAAAACCTGAATATTATCTAAAATGATTATAAATAATATTGAATTTATGGATATTCTGTGTACTTTTGAAGAATAATAAACTACAATGAATTTTCTGGCTCATTTATACTTATCAGGCGATAATGAAGATATAATTACAGGTAATTTTATCGCCGACCATGTGAAAGGAAATGGGATAAATAAATTTAGTGAACCCATACGGAAAGGAATTTTATTACATCGTGAAATTGATCATTTCACTGATTCACACCCACAATTTATTTTAAGTAAAAACAGGTTGGTACCTAATTATCGTAAATATGCAGGAGTAATTGTTGATATGTACTATGATCATTTTCTTTCTGCTTTTTGGCAGGACTATTCTGACGAACCCATTGCAAAGTTTACAAGACGGATGTATAAAATCCTTTTGAAGCGATTTTTAATTTTGCCACCCAAAACCAAACGTATTTTACCCTTTATGGCAAAAGACAACTGGCTTGTGGGATATGGAAAACCTGAAGGATTGGGCAGGGCTCTGTCAGGAATGGCATACAGAACCCCTTTTGATTCAGGAATGGAGAATGCCGTCAATGATTTACTAAATGATTATGCTGTATATAAAAAGGAATTTGAATCATTTTTCCCAGAGATAAAAGAATTTGTCAGAAGGCAAAAAGTAGATTTATTGTAATTATTTTATGCCATGAAGTTTGGTCTTTGTTGCTTCTACAATATCTTCCTGACTCTCAATCTCAGCCTTTTTAGCAGTTTGGTTTTCAAGGTTGTCTTCAATATATCTGTTTGACTCTTCAATATTTTCCTGGGCAGAAAGTAAAGCATATAAAATCCTTTAGCTCAAACAGCTATTCTAAACAAATTATATTGTAGCGATAAAGTGATTTACTTTTTCTTAGTTGTGGACTCTTTGTCTTTATCTTTTTTCATTTGCATCAATTTTTCAAGCAAATCAGGAACTTTTTCAAATATCGATTGTAATCCTTTTGAACGGGAAAC
>DAOVYU010000247.1 GCA_030635465.1 Bacteroidales bacterium
TAATGAAGTTTACCTGGAGATTCCACCGGATGTCGATAAAACTGATTTGGTTGCGGATTTTGAAGTGAGGGGTGTGGATGTTTTTGTGGGTGATGTTTTACAGGAAACAGGAATTACTGCAAATGATTTTTCAGAACCACTTAATTTTCACCTGGAAGGCTATGCTAATAACGACTGGACAATCAATGTTGTAACCGTAACTGATATTGCGCAGCAAAAACTTCAATCTGTGGTCATTGGCCCTAATCCATCCAATGGATTAATTAGCATTAATAATGCTGATGAAATTGATGTGAAAGTATATAATTTGCTTGGTCGTGTTATTTTTGAACAGTCAGCTCACCAAAATAATAATTCTATCCTAATTAATGATTTGCAGGAAGGAATCTATTTTGTTCAGTTGGAAAAAGATGGATTTACTGAAATCAGGAAAGTTATTGTAAACTAACACTTCTGAATTTAGTGTCCACGCTATATTGTTTAATATTAATATTCTTTTGTTTGTTCTTAGAATAGCACACTGATAATTAAGATTATTTATGATTTGTTAAGATTTATAAGATCAGTGTTCTATTAAAATAAACTTCATTGGCTCTGAACTTAACTTGTTATCAGGCAGGTGCCCAAGTTTACGGTTTTAAATTGTATTAATGATTTTTTCTTCAATCTTTAAGCAAAACAGCTTGAAGCAGAGTAACACAGCTAATCTAATCTTCAACCAATCGGTAATTGGAAGGTACAAGACATTTCTCATTTTCCCATTTTCCAACTAAATGATCTTTAGGAATTACATTTCCATCACAATCCAGGAATTGTCCAGATGCATTTTTTTTAATGATTTTCATTTTTCCTGATTGTATGGAATCGATGATTGCTTGCTGAATGATTATCAGGTCTTTCCCTTTTAATTCCATGCCAATTTCTATTCCTTTTTGATTATTCCACAAATCCATTTCAGAACTTCTTTTATCATGTAATGTTTTAATTCCTTTTCTAGAACTTTTTTTAAAGGACTTATAATTTCCTTTTTCATGGGCCTTTCCAAGTTTTAAAGCCTTCCTCCATTTAATGTGTTGAGATAAAAGTGCCATCCAGTAAGCATGTTTAAAAGCATCCACTTTCCCACCATTGATATCTCGATCCAGTGTAATGATATTGTTAATACTATCAGCAATTTGTAGTGTTTCTATTGTTAGACGGTATGATTTCTTTGCTATGAAAGGATGAAAAACAGCCCAGCGTTTTTCCGGACAAGTGACTTTATGGGAGCGAGCTTTTGTATTCTTTTTCTGGGCATTTCCCGAATTTGAACACACACAAAAAATAAATAAAATGATCAGGGTATTCCTCATAACTTTTTCTATCTTCGAAAGTATCAATATGGTGTCATAAACAAATATCGATATAAATTGATTACAGGACTTAATTAGTTTGATTCTTAACAGTTAAAATCATTATTTTTGTCTCTCATTTTTAATAAGTAGATGTATGAATACGCTATCAGACAGGATCCGGAATTTATCAGAATCAGCCACACTGCTAATGACCCGAAAAAGCAGGGAACTCAAAGCCCAGGGAAAAGATGTCATCAATCTGAGCATAGGTGAACCTGACTTTAATACCCCGGTTTGTATCAAAGATGCTGCTAAAAAAGCCATTGATGATAACCAAACACATTATACTCCTGTAGCAGGTATCCCAGAATTAAGGAAAGCTATTGCTGAAAAACTTAAAAATGATAATAACCTGGATTATAACTTTGATCAAATCATTGTTTCTACTGGTGCCAAACAATCTATTGCCAATGCATTAATGTGCCTTGTCAACCCAGGTGATGAAGTGATTGTTCCTGCACCATATTGGGTGTCATACCCCGAAATGATTAAATTGGCCGAGGGCAAAATGGTCGAAATCCCAACTACAGTTAAACAGGATTTTAAGGCAACAGCTAAGCAAATTGAGGCTGCTATCACTTCGAAAACTAAGGTCTTTTTGTTTAATTCACCCAATAATCCATCGGGATCAGTTCATACCAAAGATGAATTAAAAGAAATTGCAGATGTTTTTGCCAAACATGAGCATATTTATATAATCTCAGACGAGATTTATGAATATATCAATTATGCTGGCAAACATGAAAGCATTGCACAATTTGAGGCTATAAAAGACAGGGTAATTACCATCAATGGAGTTTCTAAAGGTTTTGCCATGACAGGCTGGCGTATAGGTTATATGGCTGCACCCATCGAAATTGCTAAAGCCTGCGATAAATTTCAAGGTCAGATCACATCCGGAACATCTTCCATTTCTCAATTTGCAGCCCTCGAAGCTGTGAAAATTGTTCCATGTGCATCAAAAGAGTTGAATGTAATGATCGACACCTTTAAAACTCGTCGTGATCTTCTCTTTTCAAAGCTGAATGAAATTCCTGGTATTGAATCAAATATTCCGGACGGGGCATTTTACATTTTTGCCAACGTTACAGATTATTATGGAAAATCAAATGGTTCCATCACCATTCAAAATGATATTGATCTTTGTCTATACCTATTGGAAAATGCTCTTGTGGCGATGGTTCCTGGTGGTGCCTTTGGTGTTCCGGATTGTGTTCGAATATCTTACGCAACTTCCACTGAGAATTTGCTGGAAGCAGTTGATCGGATCAGTAAAGCCCTGGCAGAATTATCATAAAGCAACATATTATTTATTCCACTTATTATTCAAATTGATGAATTTGCAAACGTTTATTGTAAATTCAATCTAATTCGCTAATTTTGCCCACTTTAGATGAACTGAGATTGTTATGCAGAAAGAAAAGATCATCCGGCTTTTTGAATCCTTCAACCAGTTAAATGTATTGATAATTGGTGATGTGATGGTTGATTCGTACTTGTGGGGACATGTAGAACGAATTTCCCCAGAAGCCCCTGTTCCAATCGTATCTGTTAAAAGTAGGGAAAACAGGTTGGGAGGAGCTGCAAATGTGGCATTGAATGTAAAGGCCATGGGAGCTAATCCAATTCTGTGCTCGGTGGTCGGAAATGATCAAAAAGGAGGTGAATTCATTAATCTGTTGAAAGAGCAACAAATGGAAACCCGGGGTATAGTAAAAAGCTCCAACAGAATTACAACTACAAAATTCAGAGTAATTGGTAATAAGGTGCAAATGTTGCGTGTAGATGAAGAGGTTGACAATTTCTTAAACCAGGAAGATTTAAAAGCTTTTATTGAAAGTTTTAATTCTATTATTAGTGAAAATAAAATAGATGTCATCATTTTTCAGGATTATGATAAAGGAATTATAACCAGTGATCTGATCCAACAAGTTGTTGGTATAGCAACTGAGAATAACATACCTGTTGCTGTAGACCCAAAGAAGAAGAATTTTACCAACTATAAGCATGTAACATTATTCAAACCTAACCTGAAAGAAATTAAGGAAGGATTGAATATTGAATTTGATGCAAAGAATAATAATAAATTGCAGGAGGCTGTTTCATTATTGAAAACAAAATTGGATGCCAGGATGGTTCTACTCACTTTGTCTGAAGATGGTGTATTCATTGAATATGAAAATAATGGGGTGAATAGTTTTACACTTCTGCCGTCGCATGTTAGATCGATTTCAGATGTATCAGGTGCTGGTGATACTGTTATTAGTGTAGCTTCCTTATGTTTAGCAACAAAGCTTGATCCCGCTATGATGGCAGCAATATCAAACCTGGCAGGAGGATTGGTCTGTGAAAAAGTTGGTGTGGTTCCTATTGATAAACAAGTATTATTAACTGAAACTTTTAAGCTCAGCTTTAATTCCTAGTTATTTCGAATTTCAGTTTGGTTATTTTGAATAAATAATATTTAAATTTGCGCGAAAATAAAAATACAGAACCCCCGTTTTATATAATCAA
>DAOVYU010000145.1 GCA_030635465.1 Bacteroidales bacterium
AAACACCCATGCATGTTGACATGGTATTTCAGATATTTTCATCAGTGGAGGAGTTATTGTTAAATTGTTATATTGCTGTTTCCACTCTATTTTATTTGAATAACCAAGAAGACTTAGCTGGGTGATTTGTTTACTGAGTCCTTTAATAATAACTTTATCATTAGGCCAATCTGTAGACAATAGGTAAATAATATCATCCTTTGTTGTAATGAAAATATTATTGTTTTGTATTCCTATATGTTGGTCTCTTAATGGTTTTGTTTCATAAATTGCTTCCCCATTTACATTTAACCAATCTCCGATCTCAACTAATCGTTCCTGCATTATAACAGGAATTCTACCATCGGCAGTTGGCCCTACATTTAACAATAAATTCCCACCACGACTAACAATTTCAATTAATTCATGAATCAGTTCAGTCGTAGTTGAATAATCATCAATGTTTTCATCTCTGTTAAAACCATATGAACCTCCAATACCGCGACTTTCTTCCCAGGGATGATCTTTGCCAACTCCATCTGCGTCATTATATTCACTCGAGAAATAATCGCCATGATTACCCGGCATTCCTTTGAAAAATCTATCATTTACAACAACCTCATCTCTAACAGGTGAATCTGAATAAAGCCATGAAAGGAATTCTTTGGATTTCCAATAATTTTCATCACCTTCCCATTCTCCAGCATCAAAAAATATCAATGAGGGCTCATAATTATTTATAAGCTCTTTTAGTTGAAACTGTAAATGATCATCCACATATCTTTCTTCGGGGATTCCATACTTTTTCACATATTTTTCATTAATAAAGTATTTTCCTTTACGCGGATGTGTTTCCCATTCAATTACCGAATAATATATACCCATTTTCAAACCTTCACTTCTAACAGCCTTGGTTAAACCTCCTAAAAGATCTCGTTCAGGACCAATATCCATGCTGTTCCAGTTGGACTTATAAGGACTTTTTGTATCCCATAAACAATAACCATCATGGTGCTTAGAAGTTAATACAACATATTTGGCTCCAGATCGCTTAAAAAGTTTTGCCCATTCATTGGGTTCAAAAAGTTCTGCTTTGAACATTGGAGCAAATTCACGGTATTCAAAATCATCGCCATAAACAGTTTCATGAAAAGCTTTACCTCCATTGATTGTATCCTCCATTACCCTGGCATAATACCATTCGGCATATGAAGCATATAATCCGGATGTAACTTTGCGCCAGGAAGGAACTGAATAAACTCCCCAGTGAATAAATATACCAAATTTCGCATTTGTAAACCACTGCGGGCATGGTCTGCTATCAATTGATTCCCAGATTGGATCGTATTTTTGAGTGTAACCATTTAGAGATAAGAAAATTAACAGCGCAATAAGAAATCGTTTCAGAAACATACAATAATCATTTAATCTGGATTTTTTTCAAAATTAGATGATTTTTACGATTATTTGTAAATAATGAATGAGAAGAATTTCTTAAGAATTGGTTTCTAATTCTTTTAATAGAACTTTTACAAGCCTTTCAATAGCTTTTTGCCGTGACATCTTGTTAATATCGTATGTATGAGTAAGTGTTTTGAAAGATACATTTCCATAGTTCCATCCAACTGATGTTTCTTTACTGTTATCAAGATCTCCTGACCATTGCTCATAAGCATTGATGTAAAAATCATTTCCCTTATCACAACCTGAAATATAAAAATTAAAAATACCCCCAACATTACCAACTTCAACCAGGGTTACACGACATTGTAATGTTGCTATTCTGCAATCGATGTATTCAATATTATTCCAGTTATCAAAATTTGTATTAATGCCTTTTTCTTTTATGCTGAAATTTTTTATGTGATTGGGCACATTAAAATCGATGTCAATAATTTCAATAATAATATCCGTATTTATTGCTTTGCCCACTTGTTGAAGGCTCATATCTCCCTTGTCTAATAATAGTTCAAGCAGGAATCTGTCTTTAACAATATGCCCATTAAGGATTAATTCTTTTTCTATTTGACTGAATGTTTCATTCATTTCTTTTTGCTCATTTTCAGGGAAACTATTAAAACCTTCAGGTGATCTCAAAACGAATCTTATTTTATCACGTGATTCCAGGTAGGATTTAAATTCGATGGATTTTGTGACTTCATTATTCTTTGAAGCATCGTGTTGAACAGTACCTGTAAAGGTTTTATATGATCCACAGGATTGAAATAGTACTGTCAGGATTATTAGTGTCATTATGTATGTTGGGAAATTTTTCATTTGAAATTTTATTGATTTTATCGAATTACTGCAAACTTTGTGCTACAATTTCATTTTTATCAAATTAATTCAATATTTAAAAAGGTAATGTATGTGGATAAAGATAAATTACAACGAAACCAATTATTGACAGGAAAATACCCAATAGAATAAAGGTATATCCTACAAATTTTTTCTTCCGAAATACTGCATAAATTCCAAACCCAAGAAATAGTATTGCAAAAACAAAAAGTTGGAGAATCAACATACTTCTTATTCTAAATATCCATAAGCCTGACCGTTGAAATAAACTTTTGTTTTGTTAACACCCTCAACATAAATGACCAAATCCCTGATTAGGCTGATTTCTTTAACAGGTATAAAACTAATTGGAGTTGTTTGACAATTTTGAAAAATTTTAACAAACCTGTTTTCATCCAGGTAGGCAATTGTATTGTAATCAATTAAGTATGGTTGCGGTTCATAACGTTCTACTACGTATACCTGTCCATTACAGAAAGTCTTAAAAAACCCTTGCTCCTCAAATACTATAACTCTATCATGAACACTATAGTACTGTGGCTCATAAGTTGAAAGCGTCGTTACTTCACCATTATCAAATAATTTTAATTTTCCTAAATTATCCACCCATGCCACCATTTCATCACCTGCTTGAAAAGATTTTGGACGAAATGTTTCAAGTTCAATAATTTCTCCCCTAAAAAATGTATAGAAAGTTTGGTCTGGAATATCGCAATAAGCAACAATATCTCTTCCGGTTTCAAATTCGATGTTTTGCACAAATTGATCAAGAATTTGAAGTTCCCCAAGGTAATACAGGTAAAATGATTTGGAAGAAGAATGTACAAATGCAAGGGTATTGTCTCCGGCCTTAAATTCTTTAAGTGGATTGTAGATTAAACCGTCTAATATAGTGGTTATTTGACCATTATAGTATACCTCAATGGTATTTTGTATACGATCGTGCCAACCGATTAGACTGTCCCTAATAATATAACCATCGCATGACGTACTTAATACTTGCTTTTTACCATTATCATAAACATTGAGTTGCTCATAAACTGAATAGCCCAGTAAGTAATCGGTTGCTTCAAATTTAATAGGGGATCCCTGCATTAGATTTTCAACATTGCCATTTCGATAAACTTTCAAGTTGCTAGCATTATCAAGATAGGCTACCAAAATACCTCCAACCTGGTACTCTTGTATTTCTAGATACTCAAGTTCCTGAATAGTTCCGGCTTCAAAAACCCAGAAATGGTTTACATTATCATTATAGGCTGCTAAATATTGTCCATGCCCGGCAATCTGAAAGCATATAATAATTAAAAGAAAGATGAACTTTTTCATATATGTAAAATTAATAAATTGCAATATTTTAATCTAATTTATTTTGCTGCAATTGTTTCTATTTCAACCATAACGCCAAGGGGTAATTTAACTACACCAAAAGCAGCTCTTGCTGGTGGATCCTGCGGATAACATCTGCCATATACCTCATTCATAGTGGCAAAATTATCCATGTCGTTTAACAAACAAGTTGATTTTATAACATCATTAAAAGTATAACCAGCTTCAGCTAAAATAGCTTCAATATTTTTCATTACCTGTTCGGTTTGATCAGCTATTCCCCCTTCAACAATTTTGCCAGTATTTGGATTAACAGGAATTTGCCCAGAAATGAATAACATTCCATTCATTTCAATTGCCTGACTGTAAGGTCCTATAGCATTTGGGGCGTTTGATGTATTGATTACTTTCTTCATAATATTCTTATAGTTGATGATTTATATTAGATTTAATGTACATGTAAAAATAATCATTTAGTGTTAAAAGTCCCTGAAATCTTTTTTCTTGTCTAATTTCAAATCTTGCAATAAACTTGATTTAATATTGATTGAAAAATTCCAGCTTTGCCTAAAACCATATGGGATCCAATTAAATCTCATTTCCCAGCAATGTAAATCCCTGTAAATATCAATTGATGTATAAGTCAATTCATTATTCTCAAAGTCATAACCTGATCGAAAGCCAAATTTCCATTTTGGTGTTATATTTACATCACCATAGAAACTCAGGGTTTGGATCAATCGCTGATCTTTTGTCACATCATAATCCCAATAACCATTCTTGTAATCATAGGTAGTTGTGTAATTTAAATCGTATGAAATATTGATATTCCATGGTACATTCCAGTCCACATATCCATCCAGGTTATCATTCACATCTTGCAATTCTTGCTCTGTACCAGCTGAAGACTCTTTCTCCTTTGATAACATTTCAGAATTTAATTTTAAGGTAAAGCCAAAACGCCAACTATGCTTTTCTGGCCTGAATAAACGTCGGTTAGCATCCCATTCAAATTTGTTAATTCTTCTCCCTGCTGAATCTGCAGCATAAGGATCAAAACTACTAGCATAGTTAATCACGAGGTTTTTAAATAATGTTGTTCTGCCCGATAAAGTTAGTCGGCTCAAGTTTAAAGAATCTTTTGCAATATCATATGATGTGGCAACGGTAAAGTCTTCAATCAAAACCACCTTCTTAGTACCTGTAACTGTATCTTTTCGTGACCTCACTTTCATTTCAAGATTATTACTTATTCTGAAACCAAATGAGCCGGATCTTCCGTTAGGCGGTGTTCCATAAATAGAACCATCATAAACGGAATATTTGATATTTTCACCGTTTTCATCCAGGTAGTGTTTATA
>DAOVYU010000298.1 GCA_030635465.1 Bacteroidales bacterium
ACGAGATGGCTGTAAGATCCTGGATGTGCCTTGAAATAACTTTTGATATAGCAAAAAAATCAGTTGGCGGAAGTATTCCTACACCAGGCCAGGTTCAGTAATTTAAATCATTATATTACTTCTTCGAATAACCGCAGATGAAATATTTTTATTAGTCTTGTGGATAATTCTCCATTTATTAAATTTAGAACTAAAAAAAGTACTATCAGGATATGACCCGAATAGGATTGTTATCAGATACACATGCATTTATTCACCCTTCCGTTTTTGATAGTTTTAAAGATTGTGATGAAATATGGCATGTGGGTGATATTGGAAATACTGAAACCGCTCAAAAACTATATAAATTTAAACCTTTCAAAGCTGTATTTGGGAATATTGATGGTCAAAATTTAAGACTAATGTATCCTGAAGTACTAACCTTTAGTTGTGAAAAGGTTAAAGTGTTGATGAAACATATTGGAGGTTATCCTGGGAGATATGAAAAAAGTGTACCTGAGTTAATTGTGCAGGAAAAACCTCAATTATTCATTTCCGGTCATTCTCATATATTAAAAGTAATGTATGACGAAAAATATAAGTTACTTCATATAAACCCTGGTGCAGCAGGTAAGTTTGGAATGCATCAAGTAATTACCTTTGTTCGATTTGTTATTTCTGGTAATCAAATACAGGATCTGGAAATTATTGAACTAGATAAATAATAGTAGTAAGAAATCTTACCGTAAACGATCAGCAGATTTCACTAATTTTTCATCCTTTAAAATAAAGCGGTAAGCTATTACCAAAAACATCAGCGATATCAATGGGAAGTAAACTCCCAGACCAGGCTCAATTTCTATTTGGGAAGTAATAAATAATTTAGGATAATTAAGGAACACCCCAGCCACTAAAATAATATTGATAAAAATACCCATCTTAACAAGTTTAAGCTGATGCATCCTGTTCTTATATCTAAAAATGGTGTAAGAAATCAAGATAAGTTCCATTATAATCAAAATGATTAATGGTACAAATGTGTAACCACTCAATTGAGGTATACTTGTAGGAGAAGGATCGTTAAATCCTGTTGCACTTAGTTCGTAATAATCTGTTTCTAAAGCTTCTGATTTTACTTGAGTATATTCAGTAATACTTGCTATTGGGAAAAAAAAGAGTAGGATCATAGCAATAAATGCAATAAGCAAAAACAAAGATTGGATTCGTTGAATCATAGATGAAAGATTAATTTTTGGCAAAGATAATAATCATTTTATCTTGTTTGTCATTGTTCAAGCATACTTTGCTCTTCGGATTCTTTATCTTTTTTCTGTTTTTCCTTTTTATCTTTCTTTTTGAAAAGATCTTTTATCCGGTTAAACTCTTGTGTATAGAACACCCCAACTCCCTGTGTATATGGGGCGTAGCTTTTATATAAATAGTCGTTATTTGATTTATTAAATGCTTTTGCCCTAAAGCGCCCATCTTTAGTTATTTTTACTTCTACCGTAACTTCTCCTACAATATCATTTGTTTTTTGGGTTTGTTCATTTTCCCGCATGCCTACATTTCCATCAACTAAAACTCGATCATCAAATAATTGAGTAGACAAAGCTACTTCCACTTCCTGTGCTGATAATTCATCACCGGGCCTGTAGTTTATTCCAATATCAAAATCATTGCTGATTCCTGACAACCAGTTATTCAATTGATTTGTGAGTAGTGAATATGTATTAAAGCTAACACCACTTGATGTCCCAGAGGGATCAGTAAAACTATTCAATACCAATAATGAGATCATTTGCTGGCTCATCATAGCTTGGTCATTGGTATCAAGCCGGGCATAAATGAATTGTTTTGTGTCATCTTTGAGATCGGGAAATTCAACTGTGAACTTAATTTCAGGATTGAGTAAACGGTTCGATAACGATATTACACAATCAACAGGTACCCTTGTTGCAGAATCCTGCTCAGGGGCAAATTGACCTAGTTTAGTCTTGACTTTGTATACTGCTTTTAAGTTGATCTCTGCATTATAAGGATCACCAGTCCAACTTATACTACTTCCCCTTCTGATTTCAAAATTTCGATTGAGTATACTCTGCAGTGTTAGGAAAAATGAACCGCGATTGATGATATAATCCCCATCCATGGTAAATTCCCCGGCTGGATTAATAGTCATTTTTATATCACCTTTCCCACGACCTTTTATATTTCCCATGTTATAAGGCAGGAACATCTGAATATCCGCATCATTGGTAATATTCAAATCGAGGTATAATGAAATCCCATTCATATCTGCTTTGTAATCTCTTATTTTCTGCAGGGTGTCATCATCTTTATTAATAAATACAATATAATCATTTTCAGTTACTTCTGTACCATAAGATACTGGGATCTTAACATTTGTTCCCTTTTCTGTTTTAGCAATAACATCCAGATTTAAATTATCAATCGGGCCATACAAATTAATTCTGCCAGTAGCAAAAGCAGAGCCATAGAACATGGCATTTTGAGCTCTTGTTGTATTAAATCCTACCAAGTTGTTTGCGTCAAATTCAAGATCTAATCTGAAGTTTCTCAAATTATCATGATATATCCTGCCAGATGCTTTTGCAGTATTTTTTGAGGTATCATAAACGGTAATATCATCGAAATAAATTACATTGTCATCAAGGTATACTTTGTCAGCCAATGAATAAACAACATTCGTGTAGTCAATTTTTAATTGTGTTCTATACAGGTTAATCTCACCAAGGAGTTGTGGTTTTTCTTTTGATCCTGTAAGCCTGGCTTCTCCATTGGCCGATCCTTCTAAGTGAGAACTGAAAGACTTTAAAAAAGGTTGAAGGGTGTTTAGTTTATAATTATTTAATTTAAATCCAATATCATAGTTATCATCACTCCTATATGGATAATAAGTTCCCTTGACTTCAAGGGTTTTACTTTTTCCAATATTCCCTGTATAAATAATTTCTCCTAAAATGTTAAAAGCATCATTATTTGGGTTCCAGGTACTTTGGATTTTTGCTTCACCAAGCTTTTCATCATTAAAGTAAAAATCGGATATAGTTAAATCACTCAGAAAACTAGGCGAATTATAAATATCTATAACTTTAATCTCACCATTAATGTAGCCATCTGCATCAATTCTTATTCTTCTAAGTATAGGATGCAATCCTTCCAAGTTGAAATTGCTAAATCCAATTTGCAAAGTATCTGAAGTGTTTTCTGCTATTTTCCCATTTACTCTTATTGCCTGTTCTTCATTGAATAATCCTATTTCATGAAAATCCAATTGAGTACTATCAATTTGCAATAAATTGGATTCCTTTATGTACCATAATTTATCATTGAGAGCCAATGTGCCATGATCAAATTTTAGTTCCATTTTTTGAGGACTGAAAATTGCCAAATAACCCTTAAAATCTCCAAAGTCGTCAAAATTTTG
>DAOVYU010000043.1 GCA_030635465.1 Bacteroidales bacterium
GTAATTTCCCTGCCTTCAATAAATTCTTCTATCAATACTTCATCATCTTCTAGAAAAGCCTTTTCAATTGCAGAATCTAAATCTTTAGCAATTTTTATTTTGGACATGCCTACACTTGATCCGCCATTATTTGGTTTTACAAATAAAGGTAAAGTCAACTGATTCAAAATTTCATCGGATGGAATATGAATAGATTTTGTCAGTAAAATAGATTGAGCTGTTTTAGCTCCAAATTTTGACACAACAATTTTACAGAAATATTTATTGAAAGTAAGTGATGACGTGAGCTGATCACATGAGGTATACGGGATACCAATTAAGTCGAAATACCCCTGTAATCTTCCATCCTCCCCAGGAGTGCCATGTACAGCAATAAAAACACAATCAAAATTAATTTTTATTTCCCCCATCATCACCGAAAAATCATTTTTATCAACCGTATAAACATTGTTGTTTGGGCACTCATGAATCCATTCCTGTCCTTTAATGATTATCGGATAAACCTTGTATTGATTTGGGTCGAGGTACTGTTTAACTATTAGTCCGCTTTGGATTGAAATTTCAAATTCCCCTGAATCACCTCCACTTACCACTGCAATATTAAGTCTCATAAAGTGTAATTTGTAACAAAAATAAACAACTATATTGAAATAGCTTATCAATTTTACAAGGTATTGTTAATATCATTTAAACTAAGCTATGTTCATAAAACTTTTCATTTTATCTTTGCCGTTTAAAAGCAATAATTCAAATGAATTATAGTTATACATTAAATTTTAAGTGAGGAATTAAATTGGTATGCAGGAGTCCAATGCTGAAAAAAATAGATTTATCCATTTTTTAGTCAGTAAATCGTTTGTAATTAATTTTGGTATTGCAGCAGTAGTTTTTGTTGTAATATTCTTCATGCTTTTTAAATTCCTTGAAATATTTACCATGCATGGCAAGGAATTAACAGTACCTGATTTTAGTGGAATGACAGTAATTGAAGTTGATTCAGCAGGTTATTTTGAACTATTTGATTTATTTGTCATCGATTCATTATTTGATGATAAAAATAAAAAGGGTGCGATTGTTATGCAAGATCCTTTACCAGATTCAAAGGTGAAAAAAGGACGAAATATTTATGTTACAATAGTGGCTACGATGCCTGAAACAGTTATTATACCTGATTTGAAAGACTTAACCTTGCGGCAGGCAGTTAATATTTTGGAGTCACATAAGTTGAAAGCTGGAAAATTGATATATGCACCCAGCTTTGATAAAAATGCCATTCTTGAGCAGTTTTATCTGGGTGATACAGCCCGTCCTGGTGATACCCTGCAAAAAGGTTCTGTAATAGATTTGGTTATTGGTTCTGGCGAAAAATTATATAAAATTCCAATTCCTTTCCTGATTGGAAAAACCAGGGAAGAAGCTATTTATGATCTGAATATTGCATCCTTTAATTTGGGAAGTGAATTTTATATGGACAGCATTATGGATGAGACATCCAGGGTATTTATGCAAGAGCCCATGTGGGATTCAGACTTGCCCCATTATCCGGGAGATTCCATACATTTGTGGTATAAATCAGATGAATTATTTGAATTCGAACTTTATTTGCAAACTTTTTTACCTGATTCATTGCGAACAGATAGTTTAAGAGCGGATTCAGTTTTTGCTTTTTAATTACATGAAGAAACTAATTATTTATATAATTCTATTTGCTTTTCAAAGCTTGGCTAGTGGGCAGGTTTATTTATCCGGAATGCTTTCAAACCCTGTTATAAAAAGTTATGTGAAGGAAAATGACTATGCATTGCAATACAAATCAGAGATTCTGGTGTATCCCCCTGTTGATATTCCTTTTATGGATGATTTTTCATACAGCGGTGTTTATCCTGATAGCACAATTTGGATCGATAAATATGTTTATGTAAATGCACATTATCCCGTTTTTCCTGTTGATTATGGTGTAGCTACTTTTGATGTATTAAACGAAAACGGAAATTTATATCCCGGGTCCAGTCCATTCCCTTTTATTGCAGATCATTTGACCTCTTATCCCATTAAATTAGGAGCATACACTCCTGCTGATTCTGTATATCTGAGCTTTTATTATCAGCCGCAGGGTAGAGGAGATATACCAATATCCTATGATTCACTTGTATTAGAATTTGGCCTGTATAATGGTGATTCCTCCTTTTCTTACTTCACATACACCTTAGTAGAAGGATCACATTACTTAAATTCAGAAACAGATTATTTATTACCCGGGTCTCGCATCCAACCACCATTGAGTTGCGATACCAGTATTTGGACATACCTCACTGATACACTTTTTTATAATGATACGTTGTCAATTCCATGTGATTCTGTATTTGTATATGATACCGACTGGTCACATGCCTGGAGTGCCAAAGGTGATACCCTTGAGACTTTTTTAGTTGAAAATGATGTGTATTTCAAACAAATTATGATCCCCATACTTGATTCATTATTGTTCAGAGATGATTTTCAGTTTCGTTTCTATAATTATGGTAGTTTATCTGCTATCAATAGCTGGCAAAGCAATACTGACCACTGGCATATCGATAAAGTTTATTTAGATAAGGACAGAACAATTAATGATATTTATTCGGAGGAAATTCGTTTTGTTGAACCCGGACAATCTCTTATCAGTGGTTATCAATCGATGCCATTGTGGCAATATGATTTTGCTGTTAAGGATTCATTTAATGTCTTTATCAATAATATTGATTCGGCGAATCGTACCTGTACCTATACCTATACCGTTTATGATCAGGAAGGTAATATTTCTGAAGATTTTGATTATGAGGGTTTTACCGGAGTATTACAACCATATGCTGATAAAACGATTTCCGATTTTGATCCTTTTGTTACTGCACCTATCTCGACTTTTTATAATTATGTAAATGAAGAAGAGTATGATTATTATGTTGAACATAAAGTAATCGATGTAAATGATCCCTCAATAGGCGATACTTTAGTGTACGTGCAAAAGTTCAGAAACTATTTTGCCTATGATGATGGAACTGCAGAAAGGAGTTATGGCGCTTCGGCAACTGGAACTAAGATGGTTGTACAGTTTCAAATTATAGAATTTGACACATTGCGTGGAGTGCAGATTTTCTTTAACCGGACTCAAAATAATAATAACGACAGGTATTTCCATCTAGGTGTCTGGAATGATAATTTTGGTGAGCCAGGACAACAAATATACCTGGAGGAGAATCTTAAGCCTCAGTTTAATGGACCCAATGAATTTTATACCTATGCTTTTCCTGATTCTGTTACCATTAAACTAGGACCTGGAAAATTTTATGTTGGTGTTATCCAAACAACAAATGATAATTTGAATATTGGTTTTGATAGAAATATCAATAACAGAAGTAAAACACTTTATACGACCGATGGTGATTGGATTCAATCTCCGTTTGAAGGTTCATTGATGATCAGGCTTGTTATGGGAAAATCCATTGTTGAATCTGAACCTCCAACAAAAAAATCTCCGGTTAATTTAACCGTTTATCCGAATCCTACACGTAATGAAAATTATGTTACTATAGAATTACCAAGTCATGCTGATGATCCCAAGTATCAGAAATTTTTAACCACCCGGATATTTGATCTTAGCGGAAAATTAATTTATTCTGCTCCATACGAAGATCAGTTAGATATATCATGGTTCCGAAATGGATTTTACATTTTAAACGTTTTTAACTCAGCCTTCACCGAACACTATACTACCAAGCTTGTTATTGCGAAATAGATTAATTTTGCAAAATGATGACTGAAAATAATGGACTCCGGGAAGAAGAACAGGAGCTCTATGAACATCACCGTTTTATAGTTGATAAAGGTCAGGGGCCGCTGCGGATTGATAAATTCCTGATGTCACGTATTGAAAATGTATCAAGGAGCAAGATTCAGCATGCTGCTAATGCCGGCAATATAATAGTGAATGATAAAGTTGTCAAGTCCTCTTATAAAGTAAAACCAGAGGATATCATCACTGTGATGATGACTCAACCGGTTCGGGAATTTAAACTTATATCTGAAGATATACCACTTGATATATTGTATGAGGATAAAGATCTTATTGCCATTAATAAGCCTGCCGGAATGGTTGTCCACCCAGCTTATGGAAATTATAATGGAACCCTGGTAAATGCTTTACTATATCATTTCCAGCAATCTAAAGAAAATGCTGAAGAAGTTGATATTGCTCCATTCTTAGTGCATCGAATCGATAAGGATACGTCTGGAGTATTACTGGTTGCAAAGAATGAAGAAGCTCAAATGAAACTGGGAAAACAATTTTATTATCACACCATCGAGCGTAAATATCGTGCCCTTGTTTGGGGTGATGTTAAAGAGGATGAAGGAATCATTGTTGGAAAGATTGGGAGAAGCTTAAAGAATCGTAAAGTTTTTACAGTTTTTCCAGATGGTGAGTATGGAAAAGATGCCATCACTCATTATAAAGTGCTTGAGCGTTTTGGTTATGTTACGTTGGTTGAATGTCAGCTGGAAACCGGGAGGACTCATCAAATAAGAGTACATTTAAAGTATATTGGTCATACCCTTTTCAGTGATGGGAATTATGGTGGTAATGAAATTTTAAAAGGAACAACTTTTACCAAGTATAAACAATTTGTAAATAATTGTTTTAAAATTTGTCCACGGCAGGCACTTCATGCTAAATCACTGGGCTTTGAGCACCCTACAACAGGCGAGAAGTTATTTTTCGAGCAGGAATTACCTGAAGATTTTAGTGAGTTAATCAATAAATGGAGAAACTATGCCATCCATAAACTTGAGAAGGAAAATTAACTGATTCCCAACAAGTCTTTCATTCCGAAATAACCTTTTTTCCCTATCAGCCATTCAGCTGCCTTCACTGCTCCTGAAGCAAATCCCTTTCTGTTATGGGCAGTGTGCTTAATCTCAATTTTGTCAACTTCTGAAGCATATGTAACCTGATGTGTTCCTGGGATTTCATCTATACGCTTTGATACGATCATTAAATCAGAGTGCTTCGTCTTTTTATCTAGGGTATATTCATGTTTTCTGCTTATTTGCTCAAGCATTTGTTTTGCCAGCTCAATGGCTGTCCCACTTGGTTTATCCAGTTTTTGTGTATGATGAATTTCTTCGATGGTTGGATCATATTCAGAATAATTATCCATAAACTTCGCCAGCATCGTATTGATCTCAAAAAAGATATTTACCCCAATACTAAAGTTTGATGCAACAAAAAGTGACTGATTGTTTGCCAGGCATAATTGACGAATTTCTTCTTTTTGATTGTCCCATCCAGTTGTTCCCACTACAATGGGTGTATTTAGTTTAAAAGCTCGTCTTATATTTGATACAACAACATCGGGTTGACTAAAATCTATGATAACATCTGATCCATCAATATTTCTTTTATGATTTTTCCAGTCTTTTTGCGTGTCTAATATGGCTACTATTGAATGTTTATTTTGAAGAGTAATTCGTTCAACTTCTCTGCCCATTTTACCATATCCTGATAATGTGATTTTCATTGTTGTAATAAATAAAGGTTTAATTATTGTTGAATTGAATATATCAATTCTAAAATTTTAAGGATAATCTAATACCTCCACCTGGCTTAAATCCATATACTGGTTGGTAAAATTCAGGTTCTATTCTGATGGATAAATCTTCATCCACATCCCAGGTCATCAAATGTGCATCAACAGCAGCATCCACAACATTCAACAGATACCACAAACCTGCTAATATATATGATAAATCCCGGTTTCTTCGGTAATAATCTTTTTGCTCACGCAAAATATTTGAATCATACCCATATTTTTCATAATAGTCATTAATTGGCGGGACATCACCATCCGGATTTTCAATGGCATATATATAAGCCTCGCGCCATTTTTTGTATTCGTTATTATTAAATGTAATGAAATATGCAAAAACACCAAAACCTGCATAAATGATAGGTATTTTCCAATATTTTTTATTATATCCCTGACCAAGACCAGGTAAGATCATGGAGTAGAGGGTAGCCTTATGTGCACTATGCATTTTATAATTAACCGTATCAACTGTTACTGCTTCTGCATTTGAAATAACAGAGTCTGCGGCAGGTCTGTTTTGGGAATTGACTATCCGCGGAAAAACTATGAGCAGGCAAAATAATATCAAGGCTATTCTCATATTAGACCAGAAAATAGCCTTATTCAATAATGATGATTTTTTCGAATTTTTTATCAATCAGTTATTTTTCTAAAAGTGAAACGATCCTGTCAAACTCTTTTTCTGAGTTGAAGGGAATAACGATGCTCCCATTACCTTTAGTATTTCTTCTGATATCAACTTTGCTCCCATACATCTCGGATAAATCATTTTTAGCCATCATGTGTTTTTCAGGTAAAGCAGTGGGCTTAGTTTTTTTCGTTGGTGGTAACGCATGTCCGTTCAGTTCTTTAACAATGCGCTCAACATCTCTAACAGAAAGGTTTTTTGAGATGATGGCTTCTAATATTTGTAATTGGACATCAACCCTATCAATATTAATGATTGCCCTTGCATGCCCCATGGATATTTTTTCATCCTTAATCGCCAGTTGGATATCAGGTGGAAGTTTTAAAAGCCGGATATAATTTGCAATGGTTGTACGGTCTTTCCCAATCCGTTCACTCAGAATTTCCTGTGTAATATTACATTCTTCAATTAAGCGTTGGTAACTGATAGCAATTTCCATTGAATTCAGATCTTTGCGATGGATGTTTTCGATCAGTGCCATTTCCAGCATCTGCTGATCGTTTGCTACCCTGATAAAAGTCGGAACAAATTCTAATCCAGCTAATTTAGCTGCCCTAAACCTTCTTTCTCCCGAAATTAACTGGTATTTATCAAATCCAAGTTTTCGGACAGTAACAGGCTGAATGATTCCTTGTTCTTTTATGGAAACTGCTAATTCGTTCAATGATTTTTTTTCAAAAATATTTCGTGGTTGAAAAGGATTGGTCTCTATTTTATCTAGAGATATATTTGCAATGGCTCCCACTACATAATTACCCGAAATATCACTGGATGTAATATCCGTTTCAGGACTTTCTAAAATAGCACTCAATCCCCTTCCCAAAGCAGATTTTTTAGTTTTCATTAACAATTGGAATTTGTTTATCAGATTCGTCGATATTGGTCAATCCGTTTTTTTGTAATAATTCACGAGCCAGGTTCAGATAATTAATGGCACCTGTACTATCAGCATCGTGCATTATAATGGTTTCAC
>DAOVYU010000315.1 GCA_030635465.1 Bacteroidales bacterium
ATTCACTTTCGAATAAGGATTCAGTGATAGATCCCATATCTACATTAATTAAAATTTCCTGATTTCGCTGGCTATTTTTATGAATGGCCCGGGCTATCACTTCCTTTCCGGTTCCATTTTCTCCATAGATCAAAATATCGGCCTCAGTTGGTGCAATTCGTTCAATTTGATCAATCACTGACTTCATTTCCTTCGACTCCCCAATGATATCCGAAAAATCTTTGTTAATCTCTTTATCTAAAAATAGTCGCTGGCTTCGCAAATGATCGATTCGTCTTCTTGACTTAGATAATTCCCTGGCTGCAAGCACAGTGCTTACTAGTTTTGCATTTTCCCATGGTTTCACAACAAAATCCATTGCGCCGGCTTTTACTGTTCTAACTGCCTTTGAAATTTCACCATAAGCAGTAATTGTTATAATACAAGTATGTGGATCGTGGTTTTTCACTTTTTGTAACCAAAAAATTCCAGCATCACCGCTGGTTTCCCCTTTTTCAAAATTCATATCCAGGATGGCAACATCAAAAGTGTGGGATTTTAAGGTTTCAGGAATGAGATTTGGATCTTGCAGTACAAGAACTTTTTCAAAATATTGCTTAAACAATACTTCAAGACTTAGCAGTATAAATTTATCATCATCTACTATCAGGATTTTCCCGGTTTTCTCTTTAACACTCTTCATAATCTTTTATGGTTAATCCATAAATCAGGCCGATTATAAAACGGTATTACAAATCAACGAATTATGTTTATCATAATCAAATTTAAGTTTGAAAAACGTCCAAATATGGACGTTAAATAGTCCACAAATGTGCGATATCAAAACTAAATTTGGCACATATAAATAATAAGCCTTTATAAAACAGTGAATTACAATATCAGGCATTGGGATTGCAAATGATGCTAAAAAAATTAGTAATATTGAATTGATAAGTTATGCTGAGAAATTATTTAACAATAGCGTTCAGAAACCTTAAGAAATATAAAATCTTCAGTGCTTTAAATATTTTAGGATTGGCACTTGGGATCAGTTGTGTGGTTTTCATTTATTCATTTATTTCCCACGAATTAAGTTATGAAAAATGTTATCCCAAAGCAGATCGTTTATACCGTATTACTCATACTTCCTTCGAAGAAAATATAACACGATACTGGGCACCAACAGCACCAATCCTATTGGAAAGACTCAGTGAACAAATGCCTGAAATTGAGACGTTTTCAAGATTCATGCAAGCAAGTAATGTATCGATGGCATATACCGATAGTTTGGAAACAATTAAGAAATTGATGGTATTTGATGGGTTTTTTGTTGATACAACGGTATTTGAAATGTTTGACATACAATTTGTACATGGAGATGCAAACTCAGCTTTAAGCAACACTTCAGGAATGGTAATCAGTGAAACTTTGGCCAAGCGTTTTTTTGGTGAAGATAATCCAATGGGCAAAACATTAACCATTGAGAACTATGGAGTTGACTTTGTAATTACCGGAGTTATTAAAGATATTGAAGGGAATACCCACATCAAGATGAATTTTTTATTGTCATTTGAGGGTTTTAAGCAATTTTTATACAGTCAGGGTATGGAGGGATTATACAATTCCCGAGGCTGGGCCGGACCTTACAATTATTTTTTGTTAAAGGAAGGTGTTAATATTAAAACCCTGGAGGAAAAAATGCCAGACTTTACAGTTAGCTATTGGGAGGGAGAAGGCACTCCAGAAGAGATTCTTGCCCGGGATGCATATCCATTTCAACCAATTAAGAAAATCCACTTGCACTCAAAACTTGAGCAAGAAATCACTCCCAATAGCGACATTACTTATGTATATGTTTTTTTACTGGTAGCCATTTTGATCCTTTCAATAGCAGGGGTTAATTATGTTAATATAACCACTGCCCAATCCATGAGGAGGGTTAAGGAAATGGGAATACGAAAAGTTGTAGGAGCGTTCAGGAAGCAGATTATTTTACAGAACCTGGGGGAATCATTTATGATCAGTGCTTTTGCCGGATTGTTAGCCGTTTTGATCATCGATATTTTATACCCTTTTTACAATGTCCTTTCAGGACTGGAGTATGGACTCTCAGAAATATTCTCACGGAATAATATTCTGCTCATTATTGGTATCGTTATTTTATTGGGATTTTTGTCTGGTATTTATCCTGCTTTTATGGCTTCCCGGTTTTCAATAGAAGATAACATCAAGGGGATAAAAAAAGTAGGTTCTTTTAGTAATAGGCTACGAAGAGTACTAATCATATTGCAATTTACCATTTCCATATTTTTAATTTTTAGCACCCTGGTTTTATATAAACAGATTAAACTTTTTAATGATCAGGATCTGGGATTTACAAAAGAAAATGTAATTTCCATCACTTTTGGTGGAGACGTGTTTCGTGCTTTAAGAAATGATTATGTAGCTGTAAAAACGGATATGAAATCCAATCCAAATGTCCTTGAAATTTCAAGCACATCCAATTTGCCTGGTCAGCGGACAAGTGTGGAAAATTTGACATACAAAGGAGTAGAGGTAGATGAAATGCCCTCACAACGTTTTATTCGTGTGGACGAAGATTATTTGAAAACCATGCAAATAGAGTTGTTGGAAGGTGAAGACTTTTTCCGATCTGCTGATACTTCATTGCAATATTTGATCAATGAAAATTCAAAAATTGTCAGTGGCATTGACAACCCCATTGGCAAAACTGCTGATAATATGTGGGGCGGTAGTGGTAAAGTTATTGGAATTGTTAAAAATCACAACTTTGCATCTTTACATGAAGCCATAGAACCGCTTGTACTGGAATTTAATCCAGATCAGCTCAGGGGTAATTTATTGGTTAGATTTATTGGTGATAAAAAAGAGATGAAGGAATACCTGGAAAAGAAACTTAGGGAATATGCACCTTACGACATTATTGAATCAGAATTTATAACCGATCATTGGGATAGTTTATATACTACAGAGATCAATGCTGGAAATACTTTTAAAGCTTTTTCATTGTTGGCCATCATCATATCCTGTATAGGCTTATTTGGTTTAGCTGCCTTTGCTGCTGAACTTCGTACAAAGGAGATGGGTATTCGCAAAGTACATGGTGCTGGCTTATTTGATATAATGAAAGTATTCAGCTTTGATTTTATAAAACTGATCCTTATCTCAACAGTTATTGCATTGCCCATTGCCTGGTTTGTAATGGAAAACTGGTTGCAATCATTCGAGTACCGGATCCATCTCAGCTGGACTTATTACCTTTACTCTATTGTAGCC
>DAOVYU010000233.1 GCA_030635465.1 Bacteroidales bacterium
GGTTTTTAAACGAACCATATTTGTGTTGTTTAGATTAATAAATGGATTACAAAATAAAACAGAAAATTTTAATTATTGATATCAATAGATTATCACGAAAATAAAATCAGGTAGAAAAAAATAATCCCATTCAAAATTAAGTCACATTTCTATTCATCTTTGTATCCTGATCTTCAGTGTTTCAGGAATTTCCTTTTCAGATACAAACACTAAATATCCACCTCCTCCCGCACCAGATAGTTTCCAACCCAGCGCAGATGCTTTATTCTCTTCAATAGTTTTTAAAACTTCATCATTTAACATATTGGGAAACATAGCTGTTTGTGCTTCAAACGATTTGCAAAATTGTTTGCCAAAACCCAGGATATCCTTTTTCATTATAGCTTCCCAGACAGCATCGGTAGCTTCAGCAAGGGCTTTTGCATTTGCGGGATTGATATGTGTATCAGCCAGCACATCATATCCGCTTATACGGGGAGATAAGGGCATAAAATGCAATCGTTCTTCAATCCAGGCAAGTGTACCTTCATCCAGGCATGACTCAATGGAATCAGGCCAATATTCACCATTGTAATGAAGCATATTCAAACCCGGGAAAACAATTCCTATGGAATCCTGAGAGCCACTAATCTCTTTCTTGCCTGGAGGATTCTCATAACTAAACAGAATCTTAGCCAGTTTTTCTCGATCATCATTGGGAAGGCTATAACCCCAAATTTCAATGGCTTTTTTGCGTGTACTAGATGACATCCCACTACGGTCGTTAAAATCAAAATCTGGCTCTATGCTAATAGTGATAACCGGACCGGGATGGTGTTTGGAAACATAAGGCTGGTCGAGCCATCCGCCAGCAATATCAAGTCGAAAGGGAATGGTACTTTTTGTTCTCAGATCTGTTGAAGATCGGGAGGGTAAAGTTTTTTTTGGAATTCGTTTGCTCTTAACATATTCTATTCCTAACTCTTTGCAAAGTATTTTTTTATCATTTGTGTGACCATCTTCGTTCACAAATAATATATCCGGTTTTAATTGTTTGATCTCATCCAGAAAGTCAATCATACCACTACCTTTATTAATCCAGGCATCTTTGATAAACTTCATAGATTTAAGCATGTATAATCTCTCATTCTCGTTGTAAACCGTCCGACGATTTTTCAAACGGAAAATAGTATTATCTGAGCCCAATCCAACATATACATCTCCATATGTAGCAGCTTCTTCAAAAAAGGCAATATGGCCACTGTGAAGGAGGTCAAAACAGCCACTTACAAAGATTTTCTTTTGTTTCATTTTATTTTAATTGCGAATAGCAGCAAAAATAACAAAACCTTTAAGGGAGACAAAATCTGATTTTACTATTCTGATTAGCCAGTAAAAAGTAATAATTACTATATTTGAACAAACTTTTTCAAAACCATGGACCTTTCAAAATCAACACTAAACTCAACACTGCCTGAAAACCGGATTATTTCATTAGATGTACTTAGAGGAGTTGCAGTTCTTGGAATTCTGATCATGAATATCCAGAGTTTTTCTATGATCGGAGCTGCTTATATCAATCCTACAGCCTATGGCGACTTAACGGGAATCAATAAATGGGTATGGATTTTCAGCGATCTTTTTGCCAACGCAAAATTCATGAGTATTTTTTCCATATTATTTGGTGCCGGTATCATACTATTCACCGATAGGGCATTGGAAAAAGGGAGAAAAACTTCAGCTTTTCATTACAGGCGGATGCTATGGTTATTGGTTTTCGGGATGCTCCATGCATACCTGATATGGTATGGAGATATTCTCGTAAACTATAGTTTGTGTGGCATGCTGGTTTATCTTTTCAGAAAAATGTCTCCCAAAAAACTGGTGATTTTTGCTTCATTGTTTTTTATTGTACCAATTATTTTTTCAGTAGTTTCAGGTTTAAGCATTCCGTATTGGCCAGCTGAATCTTATAACCAAAATATGCAAAGCTGGTTACCTGATGATGAAATCATAAACCAAAATATAATAGCCATGCAGGGAAGCTGGATTCAGCAAATGGATGTGCGGGTGTCCAGCACTATTTTTATGCAGACATTTTTATTTTTCTGGTCAACATTCTGGAGGGTAACTTCGATGATGTTATTGGGTATGGCATTATATAGGTGGGGTGTACTTTCGGCACAAAGATCCAATAAATTTTACACAAAAATGATCCTGATTGGTTTGGTAGCAGGCTATGTTATCATTGCCGTTGGCATTTACCAAAATTTTCAGCACAATTGGATCATGGATTATTCCATGTTTATTGGAGACCAGTTTAATTACATTGGTAGTGTTTTGGTTGCTCTGGGATATATCGGTTTTATCATGCTTATCAGTAAATCAGCTCAATTTATCCGATTTAAAAACTTGTTTGCATCGGTGGGCAAAATGGCTTTTACCAATTACATCCTGATGTCGCTAATAGCTATGTTTATTTTTTATGGTAACGGATTGGGATTGTTCGGACAGGTGGAACGATCAGTTCAAATATTGATTGTTTTTGCCATTTGGGTTCTTCTTCTGATCATCTCGCCATTTTGGCTTAAAAAATTTCGTTATGGTCCGTTGGAATGGTTATGGAGGGTGCTAAGCTACTGGCGGAAGCAACCTATGAAAATTTAAAACTAAATATTATTCCAAACCATCTGCTTTTTGTCTACCAACTTAAAATGCCTGGATTAAACTGATTTGATTAAATTTAGGCCGTCATTTAATTTTACCTCAGTATGAATTCCGTTACCAAAAATGAATTTTTATCAAGCCTCAGAACAGCAGTTATATCAGGGATCATTTCTGCTATTTTTATGTATTTTTTTTACTATCAAGGCTGGCAGTCTATTGCTGCCGGTCTTTGTATCGGTTTTTTTATCCCTTTTAGTCTTTTCTTTTATACCAATAAAATAGCAAGGAAGTACCTGATCAAATCAAACTTACTGGTAGTACTTACATTAAATACAATTGTCCATGTTATAGTCATTTTTATAATTGCTGTATTTTTTGTTGTGATGTTTTACTTAAAGGGGGATTTTCAACAAATAATCAATGATGTAAGTTTTTTTTATAGTCGATATTTAATCATTGGTATAGGGTTTGGGTTGGGATTGGCTCTTATTTTCAATTTTTTTTATATCCTCAATACACTGATCGGACGGCGCATACTGGGAAAATTATTTATCGGCATGTACCGCAACCCCATTGAAGTTGACCGGGTTTTTATGTTTCTGGATATCAAATCATCTACCACTATTGCCGAACAAATTGGCCACATAAAATTCCTTTCGTTAATAAATGATTTCTTTTACGACATTGTGGAACCCGTTAGGCAAACCAATGGAGAGATCTATAAATATGTTGGTGATGAAGTCATCATTACCTGGAAAACCAAAGATGCAATTAAGGAATCTAATTGTTTACAATGCTTTTTTTTAATTCAGGAGGTGATTGAAAAAAGGGGGGCCTATTACCAGAAGAAATATGGTTTAGTCCCTGAATTTAAAGCCGGACTCCATGGTGGCCTATCAGTCACTGGTGAACTGGGTTACACAAAACGTGAAATTGCTTACATGGGTGATGTATTGAATACAACTGCACGCATAGAGGAAGCTTGTAAAACCTATGGAGAACCATTACTTATTTCAGAAGATCTCGCTTCACAAATGAGCCAACAAAATGATTACAAATTTATGGAAGTAGGAAAAGAAAAAATAAGAGGAAAAGAGCAAGAAATGTCACTTTTCAAAATCCATACCTAGAATTAATTACCTGTATTCAATCTTCCGCTCATCCGTAACTATGGAATTTTATTGAATCGAAATAGACTTAATCATCGCTAAGCATTGCTGTGGCTTCTATTTCTATTAAACAGCCAAAATGCAACTCTCTTGTTGGAACAACACATCTTGCTGGTTTATGATCTTCAAAAAAGTTGCTGTATAATTCATTCACTTTATCCCACAGTTTACTATCTGACAGGTAAACTCTCACTTGCAACACATGCTGTTTTGAA
>DAOVYU010000395.1 GCA_030635465.1 Bacteroidales bacterium
GCTAAGGCCGCTTGCATATAAAATACATCCGTATTTATGGACTACCATTGGTAAGGATATTTCACATATCGAAGAGGCTACTATGGCTGATGTTAAAGCATTTTATGAAAAATATTATAATCCAAACAATGCAATTTTATCCATAGCAGGTGATATTGACTTTAAGGAAGTTGAAAAGTTTTCTAAAAAATGGTTTGAACCGATTAGATCCGGTAAAAACCCAGCAAGATTATTACCTGCAGAACCAATACAGTTGGAAGGCAGAACTCTAAGTGTGCAAAGAGATGTACCCATTGATGCCATTTATAAAGCTTACCATATGTGCAATAGGACTGATGATGATTATTATACTTCTGATTTGATTTCCGATGTACTATCCAATGGTAATTCTTCCAGGTTGTTTTCCGTTTTGGTTAAGGAAAAGCAGATTTTTAGCAAGATAAATGCATATATAAGCGGGGATATTGACAATGGTTTATTTATTTTTACAGGAAAACTGGTAAAAGGAGTTGATATGAAAGAAGCTGAAAGTGCTTTAAATGATGAAATTGAGAAAATCAAATCACAGGAAGTAACAAGTGATGAACTTCAAAAGGTCAAAAATAAAATTGAATCAACCATTGAATTTTCAGAAATTAATGTATTGGATAAAGCTATGAACCTTGCATATAATGAACTATTGGGGAATGCCGATTTAATAAATCAGGAAATTGGATTATATAATAAGGTCACAAAAAAAGATATTCAAAGGGTTGCCTATAAAATTTTCAACAAAAATAATTGTTCAACGTTGTATTATAATGCAAATTAGAAGATGAAGGAATTGAACAGAAACTTTAGTCCAAATATAAGACCTGTTGAAAATATTAATTATCAGCAACCGGTTATCCACCACCTGGATAACGGGATTCCAGTTTATCAATTGCAAACCGGAACACAGGATATTGTAAAAATTGAATTCATTTTCAATGCAGGTGTTTACTACGAATCAAAAGCTCTGGTTTCCTGGTTTACCAATAAAATGCTAAAAGAGGGTACACAAAATTTCACGGCCAGCCAGATTGCCGAGAAAATTGATTATTATGGCGCCCACCTGGAACTAAGTGCTGACAAGGACATGACCTACATAACAGTGTATACATTGAATAAATACCTGTCAGAAATATTACCAGTAGTAGAAGAGGTAATATTTTATCCTTCTTTTCCGGAAAGTGAATTAAACATTAAGATTCAGAATAAAAAGCAGGAATATATTGTTAACAGTAAGAAAGTAAGAAACCTGGCACGTTGGAAATTTAATGAGCTTATTTTTGGAGAAAATCACCCTTATGGTAAATTTGTTAGTGCTGATAATTATGAAGCCATTGTCCAGGAAGACTTGATTGATTTTCATAAAAACAACTATTTTATTGCTGATTGTAAAATAATTGCAGCCGGTAGTATCCATAAAGACCTCATTGGGATATTAAATAAATATTTTGGGAAATTTACTGATACATACACCAGAATTGATCAGAAAATAAATCCAATTGAGACAAGTAAATTGCATATGGTACATTATAAAAAAGAGGATGCCTTGCAATCAGCTATCAGAATTGGTAAAAAACTTTTCAATAAAAAACATCCCGATTTTTTAAAACTAAAAGTCCTCAATACGATTTTAGGCGGATATTTCGGTTCAAGACTAATGAGTAATATTCGTGAAGATAAAGGGTATACATATGGAATAGGTTCGGCGGTAGTTTCTATGCAACATTCAGGTTATTTTTTTATTGCATCTGAAGTAGGAGCTGAAGTTACACAAAATGCCATTAAAGAGATTTATCATGAGATAGATGTATTGCAAAATGAAAAAGTACCCGAATCAGAACTAAACCTGGTAAAAAACTATATGTTAGGATCATTCCTAAGAAGTATTGATGGTCCATTTGCGCTTTCAGAAAATTTTAAAGGACTGGTTGAATATGGTTTGGATTACAATTATTTAAAATCATTTGTTGATATCGTTAAAGAAGTTAATGCCGATGAAATACAATTGTTAGCTCAGCGTTATCTGGATAAAAACAGCTTAATTGAATTGAAGGTTGGAAGTTAACCGACTTTTCTTTATAAATTCATAATTTTAGGATTATTTCAATGCACATGTTTTCATCTACATATAAATACCTCATTTTATTAATTCTAATAATAAATTCATGCTTACTTTTTGGTCAGGTAGATGCAGGCGAAGATATTACAATCAACGCTGGATTACCCTTGAAAATAAGTGGTACGTACATGGGATATACTGGAATACCCATTACAGCAGGAGATGACCCCTTTGTTGGGCCTTTTGAAATAGGATTTTCTTTTAAATTTTTTGAGCAATCGCATACACAATTTGCTGTTAGCCCAAATGGATTGGTAAGTTTTGATGTCCCGGATATTATCGGGTTAAGCCATCAGGAATTAACATCTATTCCAAATATCATATTTAAGAAAACAATTATGGGTCCTTACCAGGATTTATTTACCAGGCCAATAAATCCACATGATGATTATATCTATTACCTGACAGTAGGTGAAGCACCCGACAGGCAATTAATTGTCGGATGGTGTGAAGCTCCTATGTTTTGTTGTTCTGATGTGAAGGCAACTTATCAAATCATTTTGTATGAAAGTTCCAATACTATAGTGAATCACTTATTATCAAAACCCTTTTGTAGCC
>DAOVYU010000179.1 GCA_030635465.1 Bacteroidales bacterium
AATCCGCGCAAAGCACGGACAACTTCAGTTCCTACTTTAAAATGCCTGGTAATATCGATGAGTTTGATGATTTCCTGTCTCATTCATTTTGTTTTTGGATAAAACAAAGATAAAATTAAAATTAAAACCTGACGACAAAATGTTGTTTTGTCAACTCTTTCCGTAAAAATATCATTCCCATATGGAATATATCAATTGATAAGCTAACGTCAGGATGATTGATGATATTTTCCCAGGCCTTTTCCATACCATCAGACCAATGAATATCATCAAAAATAAAAATGGAATCGTGACTTGACTTTGCTAAGCATTGTTCAAAATAATTAATCGTAGGTCCAAACTGATGATTTCCATCAATAAAAGCCAAATCAAGGATTTCAATTTGTTCCAGAACCTCCACCAATTTATCATCAAAATTTCCGGTTTTCAGGTTTATTTGATCCATACCTACCTGCTGAAAATTTTCGATTGCTATTTTTGAAATATTAGGACAACCTTCTATGGTAACGATTTTTGATGAAGGACTGCCAAATGCCAAATACAAAGAGCTTAGGCCAAGCGAGGTACCTAATTCAAGAATATTATTAGGTTGAAAATACCTTGAAAGCCGGAATAATAAACGGCCAATTCTTTTGGATTTAGAGGCATTTTTTGCAATGCTGCTTACAGATCGTTTTTCCCCTTTATCAACCGTAGAACCAGCACCTAAATCAGTAACTGTTATAAGCTCATTGTTTTTAAGGAGTTCTTTTTTTAGTTTCTCAACTTTGTGGTATTCAGGATATTTGCGTTTATCTTCAAAAACTTGTGTTATCAAATCAAATAAGAATGGAGAATGGACATCATATTTGGTTTGTGCTTTTCTGAAATATTTAAGATATTGAATTATTAAATCCATTTTTGCCATAATGCAAATTTATTTAATAAAGTATTTCAAATTCAATATTTTTGCCACTTATTATATTATACTAATATTTATGCTCATTTTATCGTCTTTTAACTAATTGCTACATGATGTCAAAAAAAATGGAAACAATAAATGATTTGGAACAATTGCATATGTTTCATTATGGAAAGCCTGTCGGTCAAGTTGTAGCTAATTATCCAACAGATCCTTTAAAAATAAAAACTGCTCCTGACATAATCAGTAAAATAATTTCAATTTTACATCCTACAACTTGTCTTGATGTAGGTTGTGGGACGGGTGTTTATGTTGAAGAATTTAATAAACAGAGTGTAAAAACCATTGGCGTTGATGGAAATCTTGCCACCAAAACAATACTCAAAACATCTCCGGAAAATGTCCTTTATAAAGATATCAGGCATCATCTTGAGTTAAATCAAAAATATGACCTTGTCTTTTGCATCGAATTGATAGAGCACATAGAAGAGAAGTATGAAGACATATTATTATTCAATCTTACTCAACATACTAGTAATTGGCTATTAGTTACTACCGGAGAAGATACTAAAGGTAAAGAAAAAGATCATTTAAACGAGAAGCCAGTAGAATATTGGAAAGAAAAAATTACAGATTTAGGGTTTAAGTTTAAAGAAGATGAGACATTAGAATTAAGAAAATATTTCAAAAGAACCTTACCCAGAAAATTTTATAAAAAGAAAACAATGTTGCACTGGTTTAGTGAGTTATTACTTCTTTTTGAACTTGAAAGTAATGATTCAAAATAAGATTAAACGCAAATAATTATAATATACATATTATAGTTGATTTTCTTTTAATTTTGAGATCAGTTGAACTTTAATGTTTCTGCATAATAAAGACTAATGATACCTAATATCAAAAAGAATCCTTTCCTTATTAATATTGTTACGTTAATATCAGGAACTGCCATTTCACAGGGTATCCTGTTTGCAGCTACTCCATTTCTGACTCGTTTATTTACTCCGGAAGAATTCGGATATTTTTCACTTTATGCTGCCATTGTAGCTGTTATATCTTCTGTTGCAAGTTGGAAGTTCGAACTTGCCATTATGCTGCCCAAAGAAGATAAAGATGCGCAAGCAATCCTTTTTTTATCTATTATCGCAACAATAATTACTTCAGTATTTGTTTTTATACTCATCGTAATTTTCAAAAACTTCATCATTCAAAATATTACAAGTGAAGTAGAAACTTTTATATGGATTGTTCCTCTGGGAGTTCTTATCAGCGGGTTGTACCAGGTGTTTATTTCGTTCAGCAGTCGAAATAAATATTTTAAGTCTGTTTCTATCTCAAGAATATCCCAGTCAGGAGGAGCAGTTGCTATTCAGGCTGGATCTAAAGGACTTGGACTTTTTTCACAAGGACTTGTCTGGGGGAAATTAGCAGGTGATTTCTTAGCTTTGATAGCACTCCTTTTCAAACATATAAAAAATCAAACTATTCATTTAAAAGAAGTTTCCCGTAAGGATATTCGTTCAAATGCAATTAAATACAAGGACTTCCCTAAGTTTCAGTCTTTAGCACAATTCTTAAATAGTTTATCGCAAAATGTCCCCTTCTTTCTTTTAACAACCCTGTATAGCCCTGAAACAGCAGGATTTTATATGCTTGCATCCAGAATTTTATTTGTTCCAACTGCATTAATTGGGCGATCTACCAGAGAGGTTTATTATCAGAAAGCTTCTGAAATGTTTGCAAACGGTGAAAGCATAAAAAATTTATATGTAAAAACAACTACTGGATTGGCAAAATTAGGAATTGTTCCTTTTATTTTAGTTGGAATATTTGCCCAGCAATTTTTTACAATATTTCTTGGACCGGAGTGGTTGGTATCAGGAAAATTTGCCCAGCTGGTTATTGCCTGGTCATTTTTAGGGTTCATTAATCCTCCAACCACAATGACTATTTATATTTTGGGTTTACAGCGATTTAGTTTAAAATTTGAGAGCTTCCAGGTTGTGTTTCGAATTTTAAGTATATATTTAACATTTCATGCATTTAATAATGAATATATAACTGTAGGAGCTTATGCTTCAGTGGGTATTATTTTTAATATCATTTGGATCAGCTATTGTTATACTAAAGTAAAAGCGACTTAATTGGACCATTAAATGAATATAGGACTACTTAAAGAACATAAAGTCGAGGAATTCAGGGTGGCATTACTTCCTCTTCAGGTTAAAGAACTAATTGAGAATGGACACATTGTTTTTGTCGAAGAAGATGCTGGTATTCATGCTGGATATACTGATCATCAATACCAAGATCAGGGAGCAATTATTGGCCAAAAAAGTGAAATCCTGAAAAAAGCAAAACTCATTCTAAAGGTAAAAGCACCACTTGATTTTGAATATGATGATTATAACAAAGATCATATTGTATTTACTTATTTTCATTTTGATGAAAACATCCTTCCAGAAAAGATTCAACAGCTTATCCAATCTGGATTTACTGGCATTTCTTACGAGTGGGTGGAAGATGATGGAAAATACCCTTTACTTGAGCCAATGAGTCAACTTACAGGCTATTTATTTGCGCAAAAATCAGTTGAATTGGTTACCCATCATAAAGGTATTCTCTGCGGTAAATATGAGGACTACCTAAAACCTGCACAAGTATTGATTATCGGATTAGGAACCATAGGGTTATCAGCCCTAAAATATTTTTTGGACAATCATATAACTGTTACCATCCTTGATAAACATATCCATACAATCAATGATAGAATAAACCATAGGTTTCAAACGCATGATTTAGATTATATTAAGGAACATACAATTGAATGCATTCCATTCAATAATGATATACCACAGCAAAGTAAAACAAACCTTGAAAAGATCATCGCAAATTTTGATATTATTTTGAATTGTGCTGTAAGACGACCGGACTTGCCAAAAAGCAAGCTTGAATATTTAATCGATGTGACTATGGTAAAAGCAATGGAACCCGGTAGTGTGATATGCGATACTACAGCCTGCGATAAGGATCTGATCGAAACATGCATTTCTTCAGAAAAAGTAAATCATTTTGATGTAATTTTTGATGTGGTTCATTTTAATTGTGACCATATACCTTCATCGGTTGGACGATCAGCATCAGAATTATTAACTTCACGTACGTTTCCATTTATTTTGGACATTGCGGAGAAAGGATTGGCTGAAACAGCCAGGATGAAAAAACCTTTGTATAATGGGATTGTATGTTGCCAGGGAAAAATTACACACCAATATATTGCACAAAAAAAAGGATTTAAGTTTTTTGAATTTTATGATTTAATCTAATTGAAAAAAATCAAACTGGGCATATTAAAAGATTATTCTGATAATTATCAGTTCTATGTAGAGGCTTGTAAACATTTACAGGTTGATTACGAAGTTATTGATTTTCTATCTCCCGGTTGGATACAATTGATCGAGAAAAGTGTATGTGATGGATATTTATGTCATCCGCCAGATAATATACAAGAGCAAAAATCCATTTATGATGAGCGTCTTTATTTTTTAAATAAAGTATTGGGCAAACCCGTTTACCCATCTTATGAATCACTCTATATTTATGAGAACAAGCGCAATATGGCATACTGGCTTG
>DAOVYU010000011.1 GCA_030635465.1 Bacteroidales bacterium
GGGTTGGATTTAAACTGGTAATTAATAAATAATTACATCAATTTTTTATAACTTTCTTGATATATCGATTTTGTTGATCCCAGATTATTAAGGAATAAACCCCTGTAGATAGGTTTGATACATCAATTTCTTCATAAAAGCTATTACAATTATTTCTCCTTATAATAGAAGAGCCGGTCATATTATAAATCTCCCATTTAACTATTTCTTTTGTAGAATAAACATATAATGTCTTTTTGGTCGGATTAGGAAGAACTTTTACAATTTGTATGGCAGGATTTGCAGGCGTACTACTATCACATGGAATATCAAGGTTTTCAACATCGAAATATTCTTCAAGGTGGGCTTTCAAAAAACACGGGCGCAATTCCAGAAACTCTTTAATATCATTTAATGCCTCTCTCCATTCATAGATATTATTTAATATTCCCCATCTAAAAATGGTATGCTCAACTTCATTTTCAAAGAGAGATTCCCACTTATCAACAAATGGAATTGTATTTTCAGGACTAAAATCATTGTTTAACAAAAAAACAAACCTGGATAAAAACTGGTCAGAGAATTCATCGTTTTGAAGCATTGCTTTAAATAGCTGGGTTGACCATGGTGGATTAATAGGGTCTAAAGTATCGCCTGTTGCACGAAGCAAACTATTATGTTCGGCAGATTTCAAGGTGGCATCCAGATCATATAAAAACCATCTCCATTTTTGATTCTCCCCTTTTTTCCTCCACTTTGTATAATTGTTTCCCGGCCAATCTCCATTCTGAACAAAGATTTCAGTAATATAATAATCAATATAAGCCGGAATATCAATCATCGTTTTAACTACATTATAATTCTCCGGAAAAGACAGGTCATTATTTTCAGTGAAGTCTAAAAGGGCAGAATGCTCAATAAGATCACCAGCTTCAGCAACCCCCCATAATTCAACAATGTCAACACTATCAGTATCGATTTCAAAATGTTGCTTTAAATAATACTCGTCCTGTTTCTCTCTTAAATTCTGGACTCCCCAATACTCACCATTTATAAAAGTAATAACGGGCTGCCATTGCTGATAGTAAACATTTAAGTCTTTGGCCATATCCTGCACTATTTCATCTCTGATTATACTTCCCATGTGAGCAGAATATATTGATCTAGAAATAATTCTTTTGTAATCCGAAAAGGGCCGTTCTTCAAAGAAATGATAATGTATTTTTTCGCTACCATCATAAATATTTCTTGGATAAAACTGCAATGCTTTTTGAGGAGCAGCTCTTGTTATATTTCCATGAATACGAATGCCTAAATCTTGTTCATATAGTAAGTCTCCTATTTCTGAGAAGTATTCGATTGTGCTTTTTCGTTCCCATTCAATTCCTCTTTCACTATAATTTCCTGATTTAATTACTCCTTCTATATATCTTTTTCCCGACACATAAATTCCAGTATCATAACCAAAAAGAGAGATGCTATCAGTAACAATGGATAACACGGGTAAAGAAAATCTTTCTGCTATATCGGATCCTAAAAAATAGGTATTCGTATTTGTATTACACAGGGCCTGATTATTATCAAAGATCCTGGCTCTGATTATGACATGTTTTTCAACATTTTCACCTGGTGTTTGCCATGTATAATAAAAAGAATTATTCTCAGGAGTGGTAGGAATGTAAGCATAAGTAGCTGTTTCATTTTGAATTTCAACAAGTGCAAGGGGCTCCTCATAAGTAAATGTGTATGAAGAATCAGGACTTGGTTCATTGCCATTTAATGTAAAATAAATTTGACCGTTTCCACTTTGCGAATAAATAGACAATTCAATATTTGAATCGTAAAATCCAGCATTATGTGAAAATAATACTTCATTTAATTCAAAACTATTGCTGTTTGAAAATCCAGGACTGGAAATATAAAAATATGTTTTTTCTTCACTTCCATCTTCTATTCTGCCATATGAAATATTATTACTTAAACTAACTGAGGAATACTGATCAATAATATCTTCATTTTCATCTGATAAGATAACAGGTTCTACCGATGAGTTCAATTTAAAACTTGCATGCAAATAAAAAGACAGGGTATCTCTGCCACTACAAAAAACTAAAATAAAATCATTTGGAAAAATTGTCGTATCAGGAAATTGCCATTTATCAATGTCGTCTTCATCATCAGATAAACTCCATTGATTTAAATTAATTGCTTGTGAAGAATTGTTATACAACTCTATCCAATCAGTGTATTCTCCAAAATCATCTTCTACTGCACTACCATTGCAAGTCATCACTTCGTTTATTACAATATTTTGAGCAAAGCCAATATTGAAACTCAGAATAAACAATATGAGGATTTGACCTTTTGTCATCTTATTTGGAAATCAATTTCATACTATATTTATTGCCCTCTGTATCTGAAACCAAAATGAACAATAATCCCTTTGAATCAGTTTCTAAATAGTAAGTATTTTCACTTATATTATTTCTCGAATAAACATTTTCGCCCAACAGATTATATAGCTTGATACTTTGAATTAAATTATTTCCATCAAGTCGAACTACCAGTTTGTTACTAAATGGATTTGGATATATAGAAATAGATTTGTCAAATTCCTGGACGGTGTTATTTTGGTTGTAAAAGAGTGCACCGATATCAGCCCTCGTACCATCCGGATCAGGGAAGGTTAGCACATCACCAGCATCGATACATGGAGAATATTCAAGTAAATGAAAATCATCATTCAAGGGATTAACAAAATGGGGATTATCATAAATATTTCCCAGTCCTGCATGCAATATTTTATCAGATAATGAATATGTGATTTCTATTTGAGAATTTGACTGCAATTCATAATCCAAAAAACATTGCGAAAAAATGGTATTGATAACATTTGCCGAGCCTCCCGAATTTGGCGTGTTGTCATAATGGTAACATTTTATACCTATTTCGTTATCATACAGGGTATTATTAATAATTGTCGCCATGGCATCTGTATGAACCTGAATACCTCCTTTACAATGTGCAATTATATTTCTGCTTATTGTTGCTATTGATCCCTCTCCAATTGAAAATCCCATGCTTTCACAATTAAAAGCCTGGTTTTGCTCAATAAAAATATCAGTCGAGCCATCTCCTATATCAATACAATCATCAGTTACATCATAAAATATATTACCCATAAACCTTCCGGAAGAAACTCCATCACAGTCAATACAATCTCTTTTGTTATTGTCCGGATTACAATAAAATACATTGTCAGTAAATTCAACGTTTGCCCCAGTTCCTGATATCAAATCGTTAACATCCAGTTCAGACTCATAAAAAGTACAATTTTCTATTAAAATATTTCCACCATTTGCAAATGAAATTGCTTTTTCGCCTGCATATATGGTTGCATATTTAATACTGACATTCCCATTATCCGATCTGATGTATTTCCAATACTTTCCAATTTCTCCCTGAATAGTTATCGGATCATTTTCTGTTCCCAGAAAATCAATGCTACCATAAACTTCGAGTTTAACATTTTCGCCAAAGAAAATTTCCACACCGGGCTCACAATATAATGTGGCTCCAATTTCGACAGTTATATCATTATCAAAATAATATGGTGAGCAAACTTTCAGCAATATGGCATCTTCAGTAATTATTTGAGGAATATCACAATCAGCTTCAAATCTGGCATTAATCATTTGATCTGAATTAAATGTATATGTGATTGAATCACTGGTAGAAATATTTTCCCAATCGACAAAATGATAGCCGAGGTTTGGTTTTGCAACAAGCTTTACCGGAATTCCTTTAAAGTACGTATGAATAAAATTATTGTAAGGAATTAAAACATCTTCAATATAAACTTCACCTCCCTGGGGAATTGCTTTTTTCAAATGAACAGAAATCTGTCCTGATAAATTGTACATACTATCCAATCGATACAGTAAAGTATCCTTTCTGTATTGAGCAAAGTTTTTCATTAAATATACTTCGCTATTCCATGATTCCATTGATTGTACTCCTCCATAAGGTGCCCATTTTTCAATATGAAATGGCATTTCCTGTTCAATATTAGATTGTAAAGAATCAATCAGGTCATCAATATAACATTTACGAAAAGTGACATTGATGTGTGAACAGGTTTGTTGCAAAAAATGATTTCTGTAATTGATATTTTCAAGCAATTTTTTCAAAATAGGATCAGCATCATAGACGATTAAAAACATTTGTCTTCCAATATCTATATAAGCACGATCTGTGTCATACAAAAGCCATTTAAATCCATCTATTTTATTATTTTCTCTCCATGCTTTAATGTTGTGCTTAAAACTAACATTGGCCATATAAATTTGTGAAATTATATAGCTGGTATAATTATTAATGTCTAAATAATCGCTAACACCTGCAAAGACAATTTCATCAGTCATATCGTTGGTGTTCAGGTAGTCTAACATTTCAAAATATTTCTCATTAGTCCCTGCAAGTACCTCAACATACAGTCCGTAATAATTCAATTTTAACATGTCCAGGCTATCCTTATCAACTCCATGATTGTTTTTCAAAAAGTCTTCGTTGTATTTTTCACGCATATTAAAAATCCCGAAGTACTCACCATTTATATACAGTACAGTAGGTTGATAGGCCTGGTAATCAATCTGCAATTTTTCCTGTACAATTGAATGAACAAAACCATCCCTGAACATTGTTTTCGTCCAGTCGTCACTCGAACTGCGTAAAATAAAAGAATCAAAAACAGAAATTTCTTTTCCATCAAATATTTGATATTGTATTTCATTATCTGCAAAAACAGCAAAAGATTTCTGTGGAAGCAAATATGCTGTATTGCCGAAAAGTCTTATTTCATTATTTGTTTCAAATTTTAAAGTATTGCTTTTAAAGTATTGAATTTTAGAGGATCTTTCCCATAAAGTTCTTTTTGCAATCTCAAAATCATTAAAGATTCCAATACTATCGCTCCATAAAAAATCAGGATTAATAATTAATGAAATAACAGGAAGCTGTTTATCATTTCCAACAAAATAGGAGTGTGATACTTCCTTACTGGGCAAAACTTCACCATATGTTTTCGCTCTTATTACTGTATTTTCTGTTAGAAGAACTGGATCTGTATAAATTGTTGAATTTTCATTCGGAAAACCTCCATCTGTAGTGTAGCACACCTGTTCACCTGGCAAAATATCTACAAATATTAATTCCGTATTGGCTATATAAAATCCTGAAGGTAAAGATAATGAAGGTGGGGATGCTCTTTCATCAGAGTAACAGGCTGTTGTTGTATTTTCCGCTTGAGGTGTAGGCTGAGAGAAGTAAGCTAATCCAGCTGGTGCTTTTCCATAAGAGATATCTCCATGCTGATCAGGATATGCTATCAGATCAATCAAGTTTGTGTCAATATCATACAAAGCAACCCATTCATTATTTGAACTTAATTTAAAATTTGTGTGATAATTCTCAATCAAAGTATCTGCATCATCAGCCCAAACAATCAAATATTCATTTGCATTAATTATTGTATTGGCAGGAAACCGCCATTTAGATTTATTTATAGTATCGTCAGTTAAAAAACACCCTGAAATATCCACTGTGTTTTCTTCATTATTGAATAGTTCAATCCAATCAGAAAACTGCATAAAATCATCATCGGTGAGGATATTGCTATTCTTTGCACAAAATTCATTGATAACAATGTTTTGCGAAAACCCTGATATTGAAAACAGGAAGAATATGAAGAATAATTGTTTCACCGTATAATATTAGTTTTTTATGATTTTATAAAATTGATTACCAGTACCATACTGTTCTGTCAAATGTACAAAATAAACCCCAGAAGGTAGATGTTCAAGGTTTAGTTCTATACTATAAGCATTATCAATTGTTTGTTGGATAACACATCCTCCATAAACATCATACAACTTGACAGTACCACTGAAATTCTTTTGGGGAAACTCAATAATTAAATCTTTATCTGCAGGATTTGGATAAATAATCACTTTAGTAGCTTCAATCAAATCACCATATCCTTGTCCTTCGGTTGCATTTCCAACCAGATATATTTGTTGAGCAATCCGCTGAACAAGTGTATCAGTGTTTATGTCGCTATTGATTGTTAAAACATCACTATATGTACCTGCGGTATCAGGTTTAAATTTTATATATATGGGCATTGTGCCAGCTGCGGGTACAATTACAGGGAATTCATCAGCAGAACTGAAAAATGGATTTTTATTATAAATACTTGTTATTTCAATCTCAAATTCGTTGTTATTATAAATTTCAATTTCTTGTATCATTGAGTCAGGCAAAATAATTTCAAATTGTAATGAATCAACATCGGTTGAAAAATAATTTGTTTTCCATGGAAAGCGAAAAGCCCGATAGCTTACTCCTTGAAATTCAATTTCCATATTAACTTCTCCTTCAGGGGTTATTTCAGTTAATCCAGGATTTCCATTTCCCCAACCAATAACAACTGCGCCATCATTTGTCCATTGGGCACTTCCCATGGCACCACCATAAATATCAGGATCATTTCGCAATCGCCTGATCAAAGTTGCTTCGAAATTTTCTTCATCTAGCTCATACTCGAGGGCACTTGAAAATTGAGGTTCCGGATGCATTGTTCCATTATCAAACAAAGTGAAATTGCCATTTTGTAGTTTCCTGCAATCGTGTTGCATAGTAAATCCAAGTGTATCATTTTGGAAATCAAACTGGTTTTTCTTACCACCAAACCGCCAAATTATATCACCTGTATTTCTGTGAATTTTGGTAATCTCATCAAGGCTTCGACTTGAAATAAGAATTGATGTATCTGATTCTGCTTCAACCGCATTACCATGCACATAATCAACCAGGTAGCTTGTTAGATCAATTTGTGGTCCGGCATCGGTTATTAAAAAATGATCCCAGCTACGCCATTGAAATATCACATTTTTATCAGCATCTTGCTCCTGAACAATAAACCCGCACACCATTGCGTTTGGATCTCCTCCCGGAACTACCGTATCCATTGCATATATCTGCCAATCTTGGCCAAGAACAAACACATGTCCATTTTCAAGTGCCAGGAAATCATGTGCATCGGTTTGAGGGTAGCCATTTCCCATTTGATAATAATCTATAATCCTGTGAGAACTATCCATTATCATATTTTTGAAACCCCCATCAAGCTCTGTAAATGATAAAAAGCCATTAAGTTGTACTTTAAAATTATAATTTTGTCCTTCAGCCATGCGATAATAAATTGGGATTCCGCTTGCATCAATAATTATAATATAAGGATCTGTATAGAAAGAATAAGTCCATGGAGCTATAAAGTAATATTCACAAAGTGGTGGATTATTTGAAATATTTATATTTATATTTGGAAAACCTTCCGGCAAATTATTCTCATTAGGATTTGCAACATTCTCTTGCTCTGAAAATTTTTGACTATTTTGAGCAGGACTATCATAATAATTGCACTCAGGGTTAAATCCCTTGGGCTGAATAATTTTTTTGGTAATGGTAAATTCAAACTCAACTGGCAGAATATCTTGATTTTTGACTGTTTTTAAACCTCTTAATAACTTAACATAAATTGTTTCACCTAATTGAAATGGAGTGTTCGGCTTATAAATAAGAGTCTTTAGGTCTGTTGAAAGTATTATTCTTCCTTCAATTTTTTTCCCATCTCGGCTTCTTACTTCTAATAGGGATGATGAAATGCTTGCCCTATCAAAAGGATTCCCCTGCCTTAAAGCAATATTATTTCCGGGCATTATAAACCTAGAGCCAGGTTTGGGTGAAATATACTTTAAATCAACATCAATATGCTGACTTATACAGTTTAAAGAAAGTATAGACATAATTAGAAATAAACTTATTCTATTCATATCATTTACTTTTTAACAATTTTATAAAATTTAAGTGCTTTATTATACTTGTCAATCAAATGTACGAAATATACACCATTGGAAAATTGTGAAATATCCAGAGTAATTTTTTGATCCTTATCAATTATTTGCTCAATCATAACCGATCCAAAAATATTATGTAATTGAATTTTACCCATAAAGTGATTTTTAGAAAATTCAATTATTAACTCATTTGCCACAGGATTTGGATATATGAGCATATCTTTATCTGTCTGTTGATTTACTGATTGGCCAGTTGTTGCATTGCCTACCAAATATACTTGCTGTGCAATGCGCTGAACAAGTGTATCTGAATTAATATCGGAATTGATAGTTATTTTCCCTTCAAAAAAACCAACTTCTTCAGGATTAAATTTTACTTGTAAATTTTTACTTTCACCTTGTGCAATTGTAATCGGAAATTCATTCTCAACTGTAAAAGCACTATTCATGGAATAATAACTGGTTAAATTTATTTCGTTACTTGAATTATTGTAAACATTTAGAGTTTTTGTCAATGTATTTTCCTGCCAAATATATCCATATTGAAGTGTATCTGTTTCCAATAAAAAATAATTTGTTACCCAGGGAAATAAATATGACCTATAACTAATCCCTTCAAATTCTATCTCATAAACCATATTATCATTTGCATCAAATTCACTTATTCCCGGAACACCAGAACCCCAACCGATCACTTTCGAGTTTTCAGATCTCCATTGTTTATTTCCCATAACCACACCTAAAATATCAGGAGTATTTCTTAACCTGTGAATCAGTGTCGCGGTCATGTTTACCTCATCCATTTCATATTCCAGTCCACTTGAATATTTAGGATCAGGATGCAACGATCCGTTGTCAAACAATGTAATATTACCATTTTCAAGCCTGCGACTATCATGCTGTACAGAAAACCCAAGTGTATCATTCATAAATTCAAACTGGTTGTTTTTTCCTCCAAATCTCCAAATAATTTCACCAGTATTTCTATTGATCCTTGTAATTTCATCCATATTTCTACAAGAAATCAATAATGAACTTTCTGATTCAATATCAATGGTGTTACCATGAACATAATCTATAATTGAATCAGTTAAATCAACAAACGGCCCAGCATCAGTAACCAGGAAATGATCCCAACTACGCCATTGAAAAACAACCTCTTTATTGGTATCCAGTTCCTGGAAAACAAATCCGGTAACAATGGCATTTGGATGTCCGCCCGGAACAACAGTATCCATAGGATAATACTGCGAATCATAAGTCATTACAAAAGCATGTCCATTTTCTAAGAGTTGAAATTCATGAAAATCAGTATACCCATAGCCATTTCCCATTTGATAGCTGTCAATAATCTGATAAGAACTATCCATCACCATATGTTTCCAAAAGGGATGATACGAATAGAATGACAAAAATCCAGGGGGTTGGATTTTTAAATCGTATCCAACATTTTGCATTTTCCTGTAGTATACAGGAGTGCCATACAAATCAGTTATGGTTATATAGGGTTCGGTATCAGGATACCAGCCCCACTCATCGTAAGGCGTAAAAAAATAGTAGCCCTTGCTGGCATTTTCAGCTAATACATTCACCTGAATTCCAGGAAATCCTTCTGGTAGATTATTCTCTTTTTTTTCTATTTTAGTACTTGTCGGTATCGGAGTATTAAGAACAGGTAATAGATTCTGATTTTGATGTTTGTCGATAAAATACTTTTCCGAGGTTTGAATTATGGTTTTAGATACTTCAAATTGAAATTGAACTGATTCTATATCAATTCCACTTAAAGTTCGCAATCCTTTATTTAATGTAACATGAATTATATCACCCAATGGAAATAGACTTTTCGGTTTAAATAATAATGTTTTACCATCATCTGACAATTTTATATTTCCTGAAATTTCTCCGTTTCTTGTAGATTTCACATTTAATATTGATTGTTTAACCGAGTTCGGATCAAATTTTTCTGAATAACGCAATGCAATATTATTACCAGGCATAATAAATTTTGAACCTGGCTTTGGGGAAATATACTGTAATTCGGCAATTTTCACCCCTTGTCCCCATAATTGCATAACACACAAAAGTGATAAAACCACTAAAAGACTTCGATTCATTTTTTAAGCGTTTTTTAAATATTATTGTTTTACAATTTTATATATGCCTATTTTGTTTTCGGATTTTTCTTCAACTTGCAAATAATAAATACCAGTTGCATAATTCTTCAAATGTATAGTATGATTCAACTCTCCCTTAACTTCAGAAGTATATACTAGCCTCGATTGTGAATCAACTATTTTTACATCAACTGTTGAATGGTTGTCATAAAATTCAATAACCAGATCTTCAACTACAGGATTGGGATATAAATTTATATTCAGAGGCTGATGATCTGATATACTTTGATTTTCTGAGGCATATCCAGCAACATAAATTTGTTGGGCTACACGCTGAACTACTTGTTCTGAATTAATATCCGAATTAATTGTTAAAATACCTTGATAGTTACCAGGTGTTGCGGGATCAAATTTTACCGGAATATATTTGCTATTCCCTGCTACAATCACTATTGGTAGTTCAATTGGGATTGAAAAAGCATCCTCCATCGAATGAAAACTGCTTATGCTAATATTATAATCCATGTTATTTTGGATCTTTATACTTTTTGTCACCTCATTTTCATAATATATGTATCCAAAGTGGATCGAATCAACATCAAGTGAAAAATAAGACGATTCCCACGGAAATCGATAAGCCCTGTAATTGATGCTTTCAATATTAATTTCAGCTAGAATTTCTCCGTTTGTATTAAATTCGGTAATAGCAGGATATCCTGAAGACCCCCAACCTGCAATGATATTTCCGGTTTCGGTTTCCTGTCCATTTCCCATTACTATTCCAAGCGCATCCGGATTGTTTCGGTACCTGTTTATTAATGTTGCAGTTTGATTTATTTCATCCAGCTCATATTCCACTACACTGGAAAATGCTTCAGGATGATAAGTGCCATTATCAAACAATGAAAGATTACCATTTTCTAATCGCCTGCAATCATGTTGCATTGAAAATCCCAAAGTGTCATTTATAAATTGGAACATATTATTCTCACCGCCCAGGCGCCAGATAATATTTCCAGTATTCCAATCAATTTTTGTAATTTCATTCAAATTTCTTGGTGATAGCAATAATTCATCATCTGAATACACTTCAATGGCATTTCCGTGTATTGGGTCAATAATTGAATCTGTTAAATCTACATACTCATGTGCATCAGTAAGTAAATAATGGTCCCAACTGCGCCATTGAAAAACAACATTGTGATCCACATCCAGTTCCTGCACTATCCAACCCGACA
>DAOVYU010000216.1 GCA_030635465.1 Bacteroidales bacterium
ATAATGTTATTGATACAAGTGGATACAGAAGGCCAACTATTGTCATCAATGTGGAGGGAGATGAATGGGAAGACGATATTGACCGTAGTGATGAATTGAAAAAAGAGATTACCCTCACTCAAAAAGAGATCATTGATAAGATCAATAAATTAGGAGTTGTTGGATTAGGAGGCGCTACATTTCCTTCCCACGTTAAACTAATGGTACCTGATGGCAAAAAAGCAGAGGTGCTGATCATAAATGGTGTGGAGTGTGAACCTTATCTCACTTCTGATCACAGGTTGATGATGGAGAAGGGTGAAGAAATATTGGTTGGTACCCAGATTCTAAAAAAAGCGTTGGGTGTTAACAAAGCGATGATCGGTATAGAAAAAAATAAACCGGATGCCATTAAACATTTAACTGAATTAGCCAAAAATTTTGAAGGTATTGAAGTTTATGGATTGAAAGTAAAATATCCACAGGGAGCTGAAAAACAATTGATCAAAGCACTGATCAACCGCGAAGTACCTTCAGGAAAACTGCCAATTGAAGTGGGAGCTGTTGTGAATAATGCAGGAACTGCTTTTGCTGTTTATGAAGCTATTCAAAAAAATAAACCTCTCATCGAACGAGTCGTTACACTAACTGGAAAATCGGTTAAGAAACCGGGTAATTTTATGATCCGTATTGGTACACCTATATCAGAATTGGTAGAGGCTGCTGGCGGATTACCCGAAGATACCGGAAAAGTGATTGGTGGTGGACCGATGATGGGAAAAGCATTGACTTCACTGGATGTACCTGTCATAAAAGGAACTTCCGGAATTCTGATCATGAAAGAGTCAGAATCTTCAAGGGAAAATGTATTAAATTGTATTCGTTGTTCAAAGTGTGTTTCGGTTTGCCCCATGGGATTAGAACCCTATCTGCTTGAAAAACTAGTAATGTTTGAAGACTATGAGCGGACAGAGCAAGAAAGGGTGATGGATTGTATTGAGTGCGGTTCTTGTCATTATACATGTCCTGCAAATCGTCCTTTACTTGATTACCTGCGATTAGGCAAAAACAAGGTAGGATTTATCATGCGTACCCGGTCAAAAAAATAGCAGTTAAAAAATTTGATATTCGAAATTGGAATTAGACATTAAGAAATTAGAAATTTTCTCCATATGAATTTATTTAAAGTTTCAGGTTCCCCACATGTTCACACCGATGACTCGGTAAAAAAGATTATGTATGGGGTAATCTATGCTATGATACCAGCCCTGTTGATATCCATATACTTTTTCGGATTGGATGCGGTAAGGGTGACATTGATTTCTGTGGTAGCCTGTGTGGTTGTGGAAGCATTGATTCAGAAATATTTATTGAAAACAGAAGTTACAATAACAGATGGCTCTGCAATTATTACAGGAATACTTCTGGCATTTAATGTGCCTAGCAATTTACCCTGGTTGATTATTGTTATCGGTGCAATTGTTTCAATTGGAGTAGGAAAAATGTCCTTTGGAGGTGTAGGTAAAAATATTTTTAATCCTGCTCTGGTGGGTCGGGTCTTTCTGCTGATTTCCTTCCCGGTTCAAATGACTTCATGGCCGGTTCCTAAACCATTGATGGGTGCAAGTCTAACAGATGCGATTACAGGCCCAACTCCATTAGGGATAATGAAAGAAGGTTTGGGTGCTGGAAAAACTGTTCAGGAGATGATGCCTGAAATTCCAAATTATGTACAAAATTTGATGACTGGTTTCCAGGGAGGAAGTTTGGGAGAAGTTTCTGCTTTAGCATTAATATTAGGGGCGATTTATATGTTAGCCCGAAAAATTATAACCTGGCATACGCCTACTGCTTTTTTAGGAAGTGTAGTAGTTTTTTCAGGAATTTTATGGTTTATCGATCCCACAAAATTTGTTGATCCTTTATTTCATTTAGTGACTGGAGGAATGATGTTGGGTGTATTTTATATGGCAACAGATATGGTTTCATCACCCATGTCAGGAAAAGGACAATTGATCTTTGGAATAGGTTGTGGAGTGCTGACAGTATTAATAAGGGTCTTTGGTGCATATCCAGAAGGGGTTTCATTTGCAATCTTGATAATGAATGCTTTTGTTCCTTTAATCGACAGAGGATTTAAGCCAAAAAGATTTTGCGAAATAATAAAAAACAAATAATAAAAATATATAAAATGGCTAAAAAGGAATCTTCTTTTGTCAATATGGTTCTTACATTGTTTGTGGTAACAGCTATTGCCGCATTGGCATTGGGTGGAGTTTACAATGTTACCAAAGAACCCATTGCTATAGCAAAACGATTAAAAATTAAAAAAGCTATTGGTGAAGTTTTACCTGAATTTGATAGTATCATCGAAACTAAAATCCTGCCACAAGGTGGAAAAGACAGCCTGACTTTTTATGAAACCACCAACCAGGGTGAAGTGGTAGGAACTGCAATTCGAACCTATACTGATGAAGGTTTTAGTGGTCGATTCTGGATTATGGTAGGTTTTGTTAATGAGGATATTATTTCAGGGACTTCAGTTTTAGAACATAAAGAAACACCTGGTCTGGGTGATAAAATGGATAAGAAAAAAAGCGACTGGTCATTTCAATTCAAGAATAAAGATTTGACAAAATATAAATTAAGTGTCACCAAAGATGGTGGTGAGGTAGATGCGATTACAGCAGCAACAATTAGCTCACGTGCTTTCTGTGATGCAGTTCAGTTAGCTTATGATGAACTTAAAAAACAAGAAGGAGAATAGATATGAATCAGGTTCAAAATTTCACTAAAGGTTTTATCAAAGATAATCCTGTATTTATTTTATTACTAGGATTATGTCCCACATTAGCTGTTACTAGTACAGCTTTTAATGGATTAGGTATGGGACTGGCCACTACCTTCGTGCTGGTCATGTCAAATGTTGTTGTATCAATGGTAAAGAACTTAATTCCTGATAAGGTAAGAATTCCTGCATTTATAGTTGTTATTGCTTCATTTGTAACAATAGTGGAATTAACGATGCAAGCCTACCTCCCGGCATTATTTGAATCATTGGGTATATTTATCCCTCTAATTGTTGTTAACTGTGTAGTTTTAGGCCGTGCAGAAGCTTTTGCTTCAAAAAATAATGTATGGTCTTCCATAGTTGATGGAATGGGTATGGGATTGGGATTTGCTTTTGCGCTCACATTATTGGGAGCCGTACGTGAAATACTGGGAAGTGGTGCCATTTTTAGTTTCAAGTTTATTGAAGGAGATGGAATACTTGTCTTTATTTTATCCCCGGGGGCCTTCATTGTATTGGGGTATTTGATAGCAATTATGAATCGGTTTAAGAAAGCTTAAATAAATAAAAAATGGAATATATAGTAATTATCATCGGGGCAATATTCGTCAACAACATTGTATTGAATCAGTTTTTGGGAATCTGTCCATTTATTGGTGTTTCCAAAAAAATCCCGACTGCAATTGGAATGTCAGGAGCTGTATTATTCGTAATGACTCTGGCCACCATCGTTACATGGCTGATCCAATATTATATCCTGAATCCGTTTGGGATTAAATTTCTTCAAACTATATTCTTTATACTGGTTATAGCCTCTCTGGTTCAAATGATTGAGATTATTTTGAAAAAAGTATCTCCCTCATTATTTCAGGCACTGGGTATTTTTCTTCCGCTGATCACAACTAACTGTGCTGTACTTGGTGTTGCCATTTTGACCATACAAAAAGATTTTACTTTGATGGAAGGGGTTGTATATGCCATTGCCAATGCCATAGGATTTGGTTTGGCACTGGTACTATTCTCTGGTATCCGTGAGCATCTGGATTTGATGGAAGTCCCAAAAGGGATGCGTGGTGTACCCATCGCCCTTATCTCGGCAGGAATCCTTGCCCTGGCATTTATGGGATTTTCAAATTTAGTTTAAAAGATATATTGAAATTAGGCATCTGCGTTCAAAATTAAGATTGGTGCTTTTTTTATTCCCGATTTAAATAAATTTGATTTATTTTTACTCATCAAGGTTTTTTTACCTTTACCTGTGATTTTTTATATAATAATATCATCCATTTATTATGAAATGACCTAAGGAATATCATTTAGAATGAAATGTTATTTAAGGGCAATTCTCCCGAGTTCTGAGGAACCGGTTTAATAAAAAATTAAAAATAA
>DAOVYU010000389.1 GCA_030635465.1 Bacteroidales bacterium
AATGCCATTTAAAAGGTGGTAAGGATATGCTTTCGATTTACTGCAATATTAATCCGGAAACGGAAATGTTTGATGGTCGTGGATTGGCCCTTGGAGGCAGTCAGAAAAAAACAGAAATTAATAATGAAGAATATATTGACGGTGACCTTTCAGCTATCATTATAAATAATTTACCTTTTTGGGCAGAATTTATCCGAATTCCTAAACTCAAAGTTGCACTTTTAGATGACTGGGAAGAGAAAATTGAGAAAATGGCTACAGAAACAATCCATCATGATGTTACCAGCCTATCGGGAGTACCCTCCTGGAACCTGCTTCTTTTAAAACGTATTCTTGAGAAAACCGGATCAGATAACATTTTGGAAGTATGGCCAAACCTGGAAGTTTTCTTTCATGGTGGAGTAAACTTTGCCCCATACCGCGAACAATTTTATAAACTTATCCCTTCCGGGAAAATGAATTATATTGATACCTATAATGCTTCCGAAGGGTTTTTTGGTATACAGGACAGGCTTAATCATAGTGATATGTTGCTAATGTTGGATTATGGAATTTATTATGAATTTATTCCACTAGAAAATATCAATAAAATACAACCCCAAACCTTAAGCCTCGAACAGGTTGAACTAAATAAGAATTATGCTTTGGTTATTTCAACTAATGCAGGGCTTTGGAGGTACATCATTGGCGATACGGTTGAATTTACTTCCCTTGCTCCTTTCCGAATAAAAATTACTGGCAGAACAAAAAATTTCATAAATGCTTTTGGTGAAGAACTAATAATTGATAACGCAGAAAAAGCTCTGGTAGAAGCTTGTCGTAAGTCCGGGGCAATAATAAGCGAATATACTGCTGCACCTGTTTATTTTGATAATGAGCAAAATGCTGCTCACGAATGGTATATTGAATTTGAAAAAGATCCGGCAAGTTTTGAAGAGTTCAAACAATATCTGGACAATGCTTTAAAAGCTGTTAACTCTGATTATGAAGCCAAACGCTTTAAAAACATGATTCTCCAAGAACCGTTGATTCATCCTGTTCCGAAAGGTACATTTTACAAATGGCTGAAAAAAAGAGGAAAGCTGGGGGGGCAAAATAAAGTGCCCAGATTATATAACGATCGAAAATATATTAATGAGATAATAAAGATTCTTCAATAAGCTGTTTTCAGTTAGCGGAATTTTGCTACTTTTATTGTTCGTTTTTTAACTAAAAATATTAATCAATGCATATAGCTATTGCTGGAAATATCGGATCAGGAAAAACTACCTTAACACGTTTATTGTCAAAACATTTTGGATGGGAAGCACACTATGAAGATGTTGATACAAACCCCTATTTAAATAGTTTTTATGAAGATATGCAACGATGGTCATTCAACCTTCAGGTATATTTTCTGAACAGTCGGTTCAGACAAATTATTCAAATCAGGCAAAGTGGCAAAACAGTTATCCAGGACAGGACTATTTATGAAGATGCTTATATTTTTGCCCCTAACCTGCATCAAATGAACTTGATGTCGACCAGAGATTTTGAAAATTACAGTTCTCTTTTTGAGTTAATGAGTTCATTTATTCAGCCTCCAGACCTGTTAATCTACCTAAAATCTACAGTTCCTAATCTTGTAAATCAAATTCAAAAAAGGGGAAGGGAATATGAAGAATCTATCAGGATTGATTATTTAAAATTATTAAATGAAAGATATGTTTCATGGATTGAAAAATATGAACTTGGTAAACTATTAATAATTGATGTTGATTCAATTGATTTTGAGAGTAAGCCTGAAGATTTAGGTATGGTGATTGAGAAAATAACTGCTGAAATTCACGGTTTATTTTAAAACCTTATTTTCCGTACATGGCAACAATTGAAGATTTTGAAAAACTAGATATCCGTGCTGGTAAAATTATTGATGCATCAGATTTTCCGGAAGCCCGAAAACCATCCTATAAATTAAAAATTGATTTTGGCAAAGACATAGGAATTAAAAAATCAAGTGCACAAATCACTTCACATTATAAGAAAGAAGATTTATTAAACAGAAAAGTGCTAGCAGTTGTGAATTTCCCACCACGGCAAATTGGTCCTTTCATTTCTGAAGTTTTAACACTGGGATTACCGGATGAAAAAGGAGACGTTGTTTTAGTAGTTCCTGATAAAAATATACCAATAGGAGGAAGATTATTTTAATGAAAGTTATTGGCATCATACCGGCCCGTTATGCATCCACCCGATTTCCTGGTAAACCATTGCAGGAAATTCATGGAAAAACAATGATTAACAGGGTGTACAACAGGGCAATCAAATCACCTGTTTTCCAAAAGGTGGTTATCGCAACTGATGATCAAAGGATTTTTGATCATTCTATTGAATTTGGGGCTGATGTCATGATGACTTCTGAGAAGCACGAAAGTGGGACTGACAGGTGTAATGAGGTAATTCAAAAACTTGAAAACGATAAAGAATTTTTTGATGTTATTGTAAATATTCAGGGTGATGAACCATTTTTGGATATCAGTCAGTTTGAGCAATTAGTTGATATCTTCAGGAAAAATAATGAAGTTCAAATTGCTACCCTTGCCAAAGAAATTACCAACACAAAAGAATTATTCAATTCCAATGTGGTAAAAGTAATATTTGATAAGAATTTCCAGGCTATTTATTTTAGTCGTTATGCACTTCCGTATCAAAGAGGTAAAGATCAGGAAAACTGGATTGCCACTGAAACTTATTTTAAACAC
>DAOVYU010000359.1 GCA_030635465.1 Bacteroidales bacterium
ATCCATTTGATCCCACCTCTTTTCAGCATGGTTCTGGATCTTTTCAGGTCACCTTTTGAACTATTTTTGTCTTTACCGGAAATCTCATTCCTGTCCGGAATTACCAACCCTCGATTGGTGATGGCTAATACCTCAATGGGTTTTTCCACATTTTTAAGCTCAAATACACCCAGGGAGAGGGTAAAAATTCCTGGTTGATTCTTAACTTCGTCGTATACTTTATCTGAGATAAAAACACTCCCCACAACTGACAAGGATTCGATCCGGGAAGCTACGTTTAAACCGTCACCAATAATGTCATCTTCTGTAAATATGATATCACCAGAATGAATCCCAATTCTTACCGGAATTTGAGGTTCTTCCCTGAAAGCCAGTTGAAGCTCAATTCCGCACTTCACAGCATCAATGGCACTGGTAAATGTGCTCAAAGTACCATCTCCATAATACTGTAAAATTTTACCTTTAAATTTTTTGGTAATAGCATTGAATATTTCCCGGTGTCGATTTCTGAAATCAACTGCTTTTTCTTCATCTCGTTGCATCAAAGCTGTGTAGCCCTCAATGTCAGTAAACATGATAGCAGCCAACTGGTGCGAATGAGCTGATTGACCGGTTTGAGAAGATTCAATTTCGTTTTCATCTCTTTTTCCAGCTTCACCAGGTGGGTATCCATAAAAGTCGCGGAAGCATTTGATAAAGTAGGATGTACTGCTGAATCCAACTTCAAAGGATATTTCGGAAACATTTAATGAAGTTTGTTTCAACATTTCCATAGCATGTTGTAAACGAACCTGCCTGATAAACTGGCTAACGGATAGGTTTGTTAACTTTTTGACCTTACGTAGCAGGTTTGAACGACTCATGCCAATTTCATAAGCTAGCTCAGAAACTCCAAACTGCTCATTGGATATGTTATCCTCGATAATTTGTGAGATCCTATTTAAAAAATCATTTTTGATAAAGCAAGAATCTGGGCATTGTCATTAAATGTCGAATCGAAAATAGTCATTTTTTGCCAATGAAAAGAACCGATGGTAAAAATTCTTTATGTATGGAAATTAAAAACCTTACGTTATTGCGAATCCCGCACATGGGGGATTCCCAATAACGCATGACTATTATGTTGTTTAAACATATTGAAATTAATTATGGACAATAGCACTTTTTGAGATCATTTGTTTTTGGTTGGTAGACCAAAACTTGAAGATAGAAATCTTCCAGCTTTTTTCCTCCACTTGCATCATAATTTATACACTTACATCATAATTACAATTCCTTCAACAAACTTGATATGATTAGCTGCATAGTTGTTTAGTCAGGCTTTGGCCATTGTTAGACCTTTACATCATCAAGTTTAAGTTAAATTTTAAATAAAAAGATATGCAAACACGAGTCAATTTTTTAGACAACTTAAGAACATTTTTAATCTTCTTAGTAATCGTATTACACGCGGGTATTGTTTATGAACCAATCCTGGAGCAAGTCTGGATCGTCAGCGACCCGGCAAAAAGCAGTTCATTGGGTTTGGTACGTATGTACCTGGATATTTTTGTAATGTTTACGATGTTCTTTATTTCGGGCTACTTTATACCTAATTCTTTAAAAGGTAAAAACACCCTGGGATTCCTTGCTTCCAAATTTAAGCGGATCATGTTGCCATGGATCGTGGCTGTATTTACCCTGATCCCTGCTTATAAAATCATTTTTTTGTACTCCAGGGGATTGCCCCAGGAAGAATGGTTTACATACTTTCACTTTTTTGATCGTGCAGGCGAAAGCTTAGGAAACTTTGCCGATAACCCAACCCAGAGCTGGTTATGGTTTCTACCTGTGCTGTTTCTATTTCAGGTTTTGTACATGGTTTTAGCTAAAACCAATGTATTGTCGATCAAGATATCTTTAAAAACAGGAGTGATCCTAACTTTTGTAATTGGTCTTGTTTATAGTATGATCATTTCAAATTTAGGTCTCCGTGGTTGGTATCATTCAGCCATATTGCATTTTCAGAACGAAAGGTTACTGATCTATTTTATGGTCTTTTTATTAGGATCGTTGTGCAATAAGCTAAAGGTTTTCGAATCCACACCTAAAAATAAAAAGCTTTACATCTGGGCCAATATAGCACTCACACTTTCACTTGGTGTTTTCACGGTAGTGGCTTTGAACCTATTTTTTAATATGATTGAGCCCGGTAGAAATTTCTTTTTTGTTTCGAAAACAATTGACAGAGTGACCTATTATGCTACACTGCTTATTTCAATGTTCAGCTTTTTATACACAATGATCCATGTTTTTAGGGTACATGTTAACAACAGCAACAGGATCATGCGTGAACTCAATAAAAATTCCTATGCTGTGTACATCATACACTTGCTTATAATAGGAGTTGTTGCATTGATCCTGGTAAAGATACCAATTCATGTATTGCTCAAATATTTCATACTCATAATCCTCACTTTTGTGATCAGCAATTATTTAGTGTATGTATACAGAAGTTTATTTCAAAACAGGCTTTCGAACAGAACCTTGAGTATAGCCATACCCGTTGCAGCAGTATTACTTACTGTATTTATTTATGTAAAGGCTGAAGATTCAAACAATCATAAAAAACAGTCCATGGAATTGCAAACAGCTACTACACCTCCAGATAAAAGCATCCATGCGGCGGCTGTTGAAGGGGATATCGAAACCATTCGGCAACACATCAATTCCGGTACTGACCTGGATGCAAAAGAACCTGCAGGTGGTTCCAGCTCTTTGATTACGGCTACAGTATTTGGGAAGACTGAAGTGGCTATGATCCTGATAGAAGCCGGTGCAGACTTGGATTTCAAAAACAATGAAGGCTCCACCCCACTGCATACCGCTGCATTTTTCTGCCGAACAGAGATCGTTGAAGCCCTGCTGGCCAATGGTGCTGATGCTACCATAAT
>DAOVYU010000154.1 GCA_030635465.1 Bacteroidales bacterium
AAACAAAAAATACGTGAAAATGTTTGCTCGATTAAAAAATTATACAATCAGTGTTAAAGAATAATATGTATGAAATGAAGCCCTAAAAATGCTTCATAATCCAGACATCTTTACTTAAGTCTTGTTTTGCAATATTTAGACTTATGGAAGCCTCTTCAAAACTTTCAGAACTATCAATGATAACCCTGTAAAATCCGTTGATTGAAACTACCTTACTATCGTAACCCCTGGATTTTAATCTATTGGCATATTCCTGAGCTTTGTACATCTTTCTGTAACTAGCTGCTACAATGGAATATTTTAACACGTTTTTCGCTATTGACTTATTTTTGTTACGCGAATAATTGGCATAAAAATCGTTTAATGCCCCATGGCTATCCTGAAGAACAGATTGATCTCCATCTAAATATGCAGAAAGAAATTCAGGTATGTCGTCATTGGCTTCGTCCTCTTCGGTTCTAATATTATCAGCATGTAAGTTCAGTCCAGATGATTTAACATATCCAATTACTTTAAACTCTGTTCGTCTGTTTTCCTGATGATCGTATTCACTACATTTTACGCCATTCAGACAGTGATTGAGTATTTGTGTTTCACCATATCCTTTACCCTGTATCCTGCTTTGTTCAATTCCTTTTGAGATGATATAATCTGCAACGGAAATAGCCCTGTGTTGTGACAACCAGAAATTATAAACATCATTGGCCCTTGAATCAGTATGTGAACATATTTCGATGATAATATCAGGATGATTACGAAGTATTTTTACCAGTTTATCTAATTCATTATATGAAGTTGGTCGAAGATTATAACTGTTTAAATCATAATAGATATCATTGAGCCGAATCGGTTTATTTAATGTAAATGCGAGTTCTTCTGTTACCAGGAATATATCAGACTCAATTATACTATAATTGCTTACATCTGTACCTTCAATGTCAATCTCTCTTTTAGCAAAACCTTTTTCTTCAACAATTAATTTATAATCTTTTTTATAGGCAATTCTAAATTCAAATTCACCTTCATCAGTTGTTGTGAATGAGCTTATTTCTTCACCTTCACTATTTTCCAGAATTACTTCAACCTCTGACAATGATCGTTGGTCGGCTATGTCCTTCACGGTACCGATGAGTTTCAGCCCTTCTCTTTTAAACCAATATATATCATCATCTCCCTGTCCACCAGGTCGGTTTGATGAAAAGTAACCTTTCATTTCTTCTTTATCTATTATATATCCAAAATCATCCCTTGAACTGTTCACAGGAGATCCTAGATTTACAATATCATAAACTTCTGGTGAAGTTTCATTGGCAGAGAAAATATCCAATCCACCAAGACCCAGGTGACCATCTGAAGCAAAGTATAAAGTCCCATTTTCATGAATAAATGGGAACATTTCATTTCCTTTTGTATTGATGATATAGCCTCCGTTTACCGGCTCACTCCAATCATCTCCATTTTTGTCAGAATAATAAATATCTGTGCCACCAAATCCATCAGGTCTATTTGAAATAAAGTATAGTCTATTACCATCAGAAGTTATTGTAGGATGTCCACAAGAGTATTCATCACTGTTGAATGACAAACTTTCAATATTTACCCATTCTCCATCTTCTACGGTTGCTCTGTAAATTTTCAGATTGTTTTCAGCTGTGGTATCTACAACAGATATCCAGCTATTTCTTGTAAAATATATAACGTTTTCTGATGTACTATAAGATGCAGGACCTTCGTGGTAATTTGCCTTTGTATTTATTGTTAGTACCTGGGTATTAAATAGTTCACCATTGTCTCTGATCTCAGATTCATATAATTCCAGGTATGGCTTTTCATCCCAGGGATAAACATAGTCGGTTGATTCTTCTGATTTCCTTGAAGATGCAAATATGATATAATCTTTATAATATGAGGGTCCGAAATCAGCTTCTTCTGAATTGGTTGCCATATTGATAATCTGATAACCTTCTGTATTTTCAGAAAGCCGGACATAATAATTCATATCAGTAAGGTGATTTTTTGCCCACTCACTCTCGGTTATTCGATAGTATTTTTCTATCCATATCAAGGCTTCCTCATAATTTCTATTACTTTTCAGAACCTGGGCATAATAATAAATGTCCATTGGATCAACCTCTGGAAATTCGACCAGCTTTGCATACCATATCTCAGCTTCATCTAAATTTTGTATTAAACGATACGATTCGGCCAAACGTTTAACAATAACCTGATTTTCAACATCTTTTTTATATGCTTTTTTATAATATTTTATAGCCTTAGAATAAGCCAGACTTTCATAATACCTATCTGCCTTAGCTTGTTGCGCATAAACATTAATTACAAAGACTGAGCTTATATATAAAATAAAAAATATGAGTATTTTCTTTTGCATAAATTGCTGTTTATCTTAAAATAATGGATAGTTGTTGATTTTGTTCTACAAAATTAAATAATTAGAAATAGCGTGGTGACCTTATTTTATTTTTCCCGGTATAAAAATCAAAACTTACCATAATTTCATGGGTTCCCGAATTATATCTCCTCAAATAAGTAGTTGTATAATCATAGGCATAACCAACCCTTAATGTTTTAATCAATTGAACTTGTATCATTGCACCGAATGCATTGCCAATTCTGTACATGGCCCCTAACCAGATTTTATCATGTAGTATAAAATTGGCGGTTAAATCAATTTGTATAGGAGCTCCTTTATTTATTTTTGTAAGCAGAGATGGTTTGAATTTTAGTTTTTCACTCAATACAAATACTTTTCCTGCTATTATATAATAGTGTCTTTCTGAAACACTCAGCTTTTCATTATTTACGCTGAACCCTGTGGTTAGGTCATTGTTCAGTAATTTTGGGATAGAGAATCCAGCATAAAAGTCATTCGTATGGTAGAAAAATCCAATTCCGAAATTAGCTTTTACATCGCCATCAATATCCCGGGCAAAAGCAACATCATTAGCATCGATGGTTTGAATATCCATTAAGTTAGCTTTGTAATATGTAAATCCAGCTTTTAACCCCATTCCAAGTTTTCCTTTTTCACTTACTTTAAGCTGGTAGGAATAATCCACAAAGAATCCTGTTTGTTTTGTGGGCCCAATTTTATCAGTAAGTAATGATAATCCAACACCACAGTCGATTTTGGGAATTGGAGCATTAGCAGCAATGTTGGTTGTTTTTGGAGCACCGTCCATGCCAGCCCATTGTTGTCGATTCAAAACCATTATATTAGCAACTTCCCCACTTCCAGCGTATCCGGGATTAACTGTAACCTGGTTAAACATGTATTGTGTAAACATGGGATCTTGCTGCGATTTTGCTACAGAAATACACATCATTAGGATGATGCTTATAAAAGTAGCTTTTAGTATAATTTTTGCCATATATCTCATGTCTGCTGTCAATATTAATTTGCCCGCGATTCCTGTCATCTCTGATTCTATTTATTTATATACACATAACCAGTGATAGCATCTGTTCCATTAGCTATAGTGAGAACATAAAAATATGTTCCTGTTGCCAATGGTTCTCCCATTGCCATATTATTGTTTGATTTACCATCCCATGAACTATCATATCCTTTTGCATGATATACTTGACTTCCCCACCTGTTGTATATAAATATTTCATTTTCCGGGAAGTTCTCTAAACCTGGGATTACAAAAAAATCGTTTACTCCATCTCCATTGGGTGAAAACCCCTGAGGTACCTTTACCAGGTCTTCCAAATCAAAATCCACAGTTATTTTAACAGTTGCACTTTTGCAAGTGGCTGGAAGTGGATGTCCATCATCACAGATTTCATATATGTATAAATCATCACCATAAAAACCTTCTTCAGGAGTATATGTAACCTCACTCGTTAAAGGATCAACAGATACCCAACCATTCTGCGGAGATCTTAAAATAAATATTGATCCCGGATCTATATTACCAAGTGGATCAAGTGAATCACTATCATTGTTCAGTATATTAAAGGTGACAGGTTCATTTACTTTAGTTGAATAAAAATCATCAACAGCTATAATTGAATCATTAATTGGATTTATTGTAATGTTTACATATGCCAAATCACAAAAACCATCAGTATCACACACTTCATAAATAAAAGTATCTGCACCATTGTAATTTGGTTCCGGAGTATAGATAACCAAACCGGAAAAGGGATTCACGCTTATAGTTCCATGGGTAGCTGATCCAACAATCTGTACTGAGGTTGGATCAATATTTCCTTGTGGGTCGGTATCGTTTTCCAGAACATCAATAGGAAGTTGTAAATCCTCATTCGTTATGGCTATATCATCAACCGCATTTGGTGGATCAACTGCATGCACTGATGTCATGGAGAAAACCCCAAAGCATACGAAAGTCAATATAGTGTAAAAGGTTTTATTTATAATTCTCTCCATTATTACTTGATTTAATTATAATGCTAAAATCAACCAACAGGAATTAATTTGAACGTTTACAATTAATCCCCTGTTACTATACGCCTAAATGTGAGTAATTTATACATATATATACGTTTGGCTAATTCTATAATATAAGTTGTTACGAATATGATATAAATTAGTTACGATTGCTTTTTTACTTAAATAGATGATTTTAGTGGCTTGGAAATATTGTTTTTTAAATCAAATAAAAAGAGTATATATACAATCCATAATGGGGATAACTATCTTATAAAAAAAATGAAAAATGAACTTAGAATTTATCAAAATATTTATTTTTGATTTTATATATATAAGTAATAGTGTAATTATGAAATACAAAAGAATCCTTTTAAAACTCAGCGGTGAAGCATTGATGGGATCCCAGCAATATGGTA
>DAOVYU010000204.1 GCA_030635465.1 Bacteroidales bacterium
AACCTTTCGGAAGCCATTTGAAGAGTAAATTAATAAGAAGAAACAGGTCGAATACCAGAACAAGAAGAAACAGGTACAACATAAATGGCATCGTATAATAACCTAACTTCAGTAACGGAATAAATTGAGTAACTGCATCACTGTGCGTTAACCATTCTGTTGCCGGAAAAGCGGTTAAAAGCAGGAGAAATATCAGGCTGTAAATTAGTTTCCACTCTTTTGGAATCAGCTGCACCTCCTACATCAAGGAAATTAGCCGGATCTCCACCCGAAAGTTTGATGATATCCATAGTTGCCATTGCCAATCCGGCTCCGTTAACCATACAACCAACATTGCCCGAAAGTTTAATGTAACTCAGGTTGTATCTGCTGGCTTCCACTTCAATAGGATCTTCTTCGTAAAAGTCACGGAACTCCGTAATATCAAGATGCCTGTACAGTGAGTTGTCATCTATAACAACTTTTGAATCGGCAGCAAAAACACGGTCATCAGCAGCTTTTATTACAGGATTAATTTCAAATAAAGAGGCATCAATTCCAACGTAAGCTTTGTAAAGCGACATGACAAATTTTACCATATCCTTAAAAGCATTTCCACTTAAGCCAAGATTAAATGCCACCCGGCGTGCCTGGAAAGGCATGATACCAACCTTGGGATCAATTTCTTCAGTAAAAATCTCGTCAGGTGTTTCTTCGGCTACTTTCTCTATATCCATACCTCCACGAGGAGAATACATAATCATATTTCTGCTAGTTACCCGATTCAGTAATATAGACATATAGAATTCCTGAGGTTCTGATTTACCGGGATAAAAAACATTTTGCTCAATCAGGATTTTGCGCACCAGTTTACCTTCTGCACTTGTCTGAGGTGTAATCAGTTGCATGCCAATGATCTGATCAGCATATTCCAATACTTCTTCCAGTGATTTGGCAATTTTCACTCCACCACCTTTTCCTCTTCCTCCAGCATGAATTTGAGCTTTTACAGCCCATTTATCGGTACCTGTTTGCTTTTGGAGCTTTTTGGCAGCTTCATAGGCTTCTTCTGGTGAAAAAACAACTACACTTGCCGGTACCGAAACACCATATTTTTTTAATAATGTTTTTCCCTGATACTCGTGAAGATTCATGAAATTAGATTTTATTGTGGTACAATATCCAGTAGTTCAATTTCAAAGATAAGCATATGATTGGCTTCTATGATTCCACCTGGCCTTGGATTTTCGCCATAAGCTAAATCAGGGTGAATATACAATTCCCACTTCGAACCAACAGGCATCATTTCAAGGGCTTCAGTCCAACCTTTGATAACACCATTTACTCTAAATTGAGCTGGATTCTCAGGTGATGAAGCATCAAATTCCTGACCATCAATCAAAGTACCTCTGTAATTTACTTTAACCATATCAGTTGCAACTGGAATGGGACCACTACCTTCTGTTAAAATTTTATACTGTAAACCACTTTCAGTTGTTTGAACACCTTCTTTGCCACCATTATCAGCAAGATAAGCAGTAGCTTCTGTCAGGTTTTTTTCACCTTTTTTTGATTTAGCCTTATTAAAATAGTCCATCACATAACGATTGGCAGCTGCAGGATCCATTAATGGATCTATTTCTGCAAAAATATCATCAAATCCTTTTGCAATAGCAGCTGAGTTCACTTCATCAAAACCACTCTTTTTTAGATTTGTAGCAATATCAACACCAATTGCATAACTTACGCTATCAAGATCGGTAATTAAAGTAACATCCTTACTTGAAGTACCGGATGGTTGTTCGCATGATACAAAAAATATCATTGCTGCCATTAATAGGAATAAACCTGTTGTAATTTTCGTAATTTTCATTTTTTTGTTTTGTTTATAAGATTTTATATTAATTCAACTAATTCTATATCATAAACCAGTGCTGCTTTTGCGGGGATTTTTTTAGCATCACCCAGCAATCCAAAAGCAAGGTGCGAAGGTATAATAAATTTTGCTCGGTCACCTGTTTTCATCAATAAAATTCCTTCTTCCAATCCACTTTCTACACCCCCTTGCCCAATTTGAAATTCTTTCAATCCTTCTGTATCTGATGAATAACATACCTCACCGTTCAATAAGCTAACATTAAAATTTACTTTAGCTACCTGCCCTTTTACTGCCAGTGGACCAAAACCATCCTTATATATCATATACCACAAGCCGGTTCCAGTTTGCTTCATTTCCCAACCATACCGGGCAATAAAATCCTTGATTTGCTCATCTTCAGATTTTACCATTTTTTTATTCACCTTAACAAGAGATTCCTCAATTTCCTTCTTATTGATCTTACTTTGTTGTGTTGAACTATCGGTACAGGAACCTATAAAAACAGCTAAAAGAATAAATGATATGTTTTTTATATTCAGCACTTTATGGGATTCTTTATGCGAGTTCTTCTTTGTATTTCGAAAGTAAACGTTCAAATACTGCTAATGTTTCCTTCATTGATAAAAATGAATCACCTCCAGCTGCATTTTTATGACCACCACCCTCATAATGGTTTCTAGCTAATTTATTTACGGAAAATTCACCGACTGATCTGAAGGATATTCTGATCTTTTCACTTTTTCCGATAAATAAGGCTGCTAGCTTAATTCCTTTGATGGAAAGTGCATAATTTACAAGTCCTTCAGTATCACCTGCTTTATAATTGTATTGATTCAGTTCTTCTTTAGTTAAATAAATGTAAGCTGTGGCAAATTCTTGAAGAACTACGAGTTTTTCACTCAATGCATATCCCAGGAGCCTCAGTCGGTTTTCCGAATACGTATTATATACCAGCCGATTGATCTTAACACCATCCAGACCAAGTTTGTATAATTCAGCTACTATTCTGAATGTTTTTTCATAATTACAGGCATAACTGAATGAACCCGTATCTGTCATGATACCGGTATAAAGACATTCTGCAATGTCTACATTCAATTTAGTGGGATCAATTTGTTTGATAAAATCATAAACCAACTCAGATGTTGAAGTTGTCATTACAGTAGAAAGTACATGGTCATATTCTTTAACATCAGGATCAATATGGTGATCAATCAGGATCTTTATTCCTTTGGCATTTTTAAAGTCATCTCCGGCTTCACCCAGGCGCGAAGGAGTATTATAATCAAGGGAAAATAGTATATCAGCTGACTTCATTAAATGCTGGCATTCTTTTTTCTCCTTTTCATAAATCAAGATGTTTTCCTGTCCTGGCATCCATTTTAAAAAGTCGGGAAATGAGTTAGGGACCATAAAGTTAATTTCATGGCCCAGTTGCTTGAGAAAATGAACCATTGCTAATCCCGAGCCTAAAGCATCTCCATCAGGGTTGCTGTGGGAAGTGATCAAAATCTTCTTTTTGGAAGAAAGTAATTCTTTAATCTGAGAAATATTTAGTGTATCCAAATAACAATTGATTAAATTTAAAGGCTGCAAATTTATAAATTATATTAATTTTGCCGCCTTAATTTATAAACTTTAACAAATATGTCAGGAAAAATTACATTCACAATGATAAAACCGATGGCAGTAAAAAAGGGCTTCATCGGACCTATTATGGCTAAAATTGCTGAAGGCGGATTCAGGATCGTTTCAATGAAATTAACCCGGATTTCCATAGAACAAGCTCAGAAATTTTATGAAATACATAAGGAAAGACCTTTTTACGGGGAATTAACAGAGTTTATGTCTTCAGGACCTATTGTAGCTGCTATCCTTGAAAAAGATGATGCTGTACAGGCATACCGTGATTATATAGGTGCCACCAATCCAGCCGAAGCTGAGGCAGAAACTATCCGTGCTTTATATGGAACTAATCTTGGAATGAATGCAGTGCATGGCTCTGATAGTGATGAAAATGCAATCATCGAAAGTGATTTCTTTTTCTCGAAAGTAGAGAGGTATTAGAGTTCGGAGTTCAGAGTTCGGAGTTCGGAGTTCTGGGTTTGTAAAAATTATAGAAATTGACAAATTATAATCCGGTTTGATTTAGTTCAGCCGGATTTTTTTTTGAGAAAGCACTCCTGGAATGTTCCGTTTTTGTAAAAATTAAAAATTTATCCATTATAATTTCAATAGTTGAATCTTAGTTTTTTTAACTAACTTAGCTAATCCAACAGTAGCACAAGATGCAGCAACTAAAGACTATGTTGATAGTGTTGCAGCTGGTGGTTGGACTATCATTGATGATAGTGCTTCTAGTCAAGTTATTGCAGGTGGTGATTCACTTACAATTAAC
>DAOVYU010000250.1 GCA_030635465.1 Bacteroidales bacterium
TATCTTAAAAGTTTGTTGTCTTTCGCTAATGGGCTCTGTTATCTGAACAAGAAAAAGGTTTGATTTGTCAGCAATTTTTGAAATGTTTGAAGTATCAAACTTTGGACTTCGTTGGATGGTAAGTTCATAGCCTGCAAGAAATAAAAACAGATAGATTAGGATACCCGGAATCCAACGATAATGATAATATATCTTTTTTTTGACAAGTATTATAACAAGAAAATAAGCACTGATAATACCAACTAAAATATATAAAGGAATATGGATAGCTTGATCAGTATAGATAGCAATGGAAATTCCAAATATAAACGGAATTATCAATCGAATGAAAGGATACTGGTGCCAAATTTTCACACTTAAATTTACAACTTTTTATTAGATGAACTACTTTTATTATAAATTTATAACTTTCAAACTTTATACTTAACATTATGAAAATAACTAATTATACAATGATTATTCTTTTTGTAGTATCATCCATTACACTTTTTGCACAGGAAGAAGCAGAAGAAAAAGAAATGAATTATATTTTTGGAGGTAAGGGCAAGACCAAAGTTTCCGGATTTGGTGGGCCAATCATGGGATTCTCGGCAATTGGAAACGAATTTGCGTTTGTTATGGGTGGCGGTGGAGCTGTACTGCTTAATCAAACTTTTTATATTGGAGCTTTTGGCGAAGGTATTGCAACCAGTCATTATTATGAAATTAATGAAGGCAATATACTTCCAGCACAACAAGGGAAAATTAATTTTGGTTATGGTGGTTTTTGGTTAGGCTACATCCATAAATCTCAAAACCCAGTGCATTTTGGTGTCAGTACAAGACTGGGTTGGGGATCAATATATTTGAACAGATTTTATAACGATATTAACTACGAGTACCAGGTTGATCCAGCTTATCTTGATAATGTATTTGTATTCATCCCACAATTAGAGGCTGAATTCAATTTTTTCAAATGGATGAAAATGAATGTTGGAATTGGATATAGAGTAGTAGCTGGTATCAATAAAGAATATTTAGGTGAACCGCTCTTTGATAAAAAAGATTTTAACAAACCACAAGGGACAATCACTTTAATGTTCGGTTACTTCAAATAAATTCGAAGTATTCTTATTCTCAGGATTCTAGTTACATATAGTTTAACTAATTAATGTATACTTCCGTTATTTTCTTTGCGTTTATTATTTAGTTTATTTTAAATAACCAAATTCAGAAAAGTACCTACTATTTTTTACAAGCTTTTAACTTTATTGATATCTATTTGTTCAATAATAAACCTGATCTAATTTGATTAAGCTTCATTAAATGAAAAGTTTTTTAACATCTATATTTCTATTTTGCTTTTTACTTTACAGCATCGGCATATTAAAAGCAGAAGGTGAAGAAAATATAAAGAAATATACTATTTCCGGTCATGTTAGTGATAAGAGTACTGGTGAAAATTTGATTGGTGCTACCATTTATGTAAAAGAACTAAAAATTGGTACCACATCCAATATTTATGGGTTTTATTCAATTAGTCTGATTCCAGGTAATTACACCATACAATATTCCTATATTGGTTTTGAAAAAACTGAAAACACATTTGAATTAAAAGAAAATGTTACATATGATATAGAATTAGCAACTGCTGAACAGAAACTTGACGAAGTTGTAATTACGGGCGAAGCCATCAATGAAAATGTTACAAGTGCTGAGATGAGTTCCATAAAAATGGATATAAAAACCATCCGTCAAATTCCGGCATTGATGGGCGAGGTAGATATTATCAAAGCAATTCTTCTGCTACCTGGGGTTCAGAGTATTTCAGAAGGCAGCTCAGGGTTTAGTGTCCGGGGTGGTAGTATGGATCAAAACCTGATCCAACTGGATGAAGCTACTGTTTATAATGCATCTCACCTGATGGGATTCTTTTCTGTATTTAATAATGATGCCATCAAAGATGTAAAATTATATAAAGGCGATATTCCAGCTTCTTCGGGAGGTCGTCTTTCTTCATTGTTGGATGTGCGTATGAATGATGGTAACTCAAAAAGGTTTTCAGGTACCGGTGGAATAGGTACAATTTCAAGCAGACTAACATTAGAAGGACCTATTGTTAAAGATAAAGCATCATTTATTGTCTCTGGAAGACGAACTTATGCTGACTTATTCCTAAAGTTGAATTCTGATCCTGATATCCGGAATAATTCCCTGTATTTTTATGATTTCAATGCAAAGTTGAATTATAACATAAATGAAAACAACCGAATATTTGCTTCGGGGTATTTTGGGAAAGATGTTTTTAAAAATCCTGATTTTAAAATGGGCTGGGGAAATCAAACCATTTCATTTAGATGGAACCATTTGTTTTCTAAAAAGTTATTTTCAAACTTCACCTTTCTTTACAGTAAGTTCGATTATGAACTGGGAGTCCCAGAAGGATATTCCAATTCTTTTAGCTGGATCTCAAATTTGAAGGATTATGGTGGAAAAGCTGATTTCAATTATTACCTCAATACCAATAATACACTCCGGTTTGGTGTAAGTTCAACATTTCATAATTTCGTTCCTGGTGCTGCAAGGGGTTTGGGGTCAGAGTCTTTCTTAACTGAATATGTTGTTGAAAACAATAATGGACTTGAATCAGGTATTTATATAAGCAATGAACAGAAAATCGGGTCACAATTCATTGCCAAATACGGTATTCGCTTTTCACACTTTTCTAATGTTGGCAGTGCAACCATATATAATTATGACGAAAACTATGAAATGGTTGATTCTGCAACTTATAACAAAGGAGAATTTTTTAGTCCATACTACGGTTTTGAACCAAGAATTGGTGCAACATATATCATTAATGAAAAATCATCAGTGAAGGCCAGTTATTCACGAACCCGTCAATATGTGCACCTGGCTCAAAATTCCACTGCTGGGACACCACTTGATATATGGTTTCCTTCCTCACCAAATGTTAAACCACAGGTTGCTGACCAGTATGCCGTTGGCTATTTCAGAAATTTCAAAGCCAATACCATCGAAACATCAGTAGAGGCTTACTATAAGAATATCCGTAATGCAATAGATTTTAAGGATCATGCCGAATTACTCCTGAACCAGCTTTTTGAAGGTGAATTGCGAAGTGGAGAGGCATGGACATACGGACTGGAGTTTTTAGTAAAATATAACCTGAAAAAATTCTCGGGTTGGGTGAGTTATACATTATCCAAAACTGAACGTAAAATTATTGGAATAAATGACAATGAGCTTTACCCCGCTACTTATGATAAACCTCATGATGTATCAATAGTCATAAATTATGATGTAATCCCGAGGATTTCAGTTGGTGCAACCTGGGTTTTCACAACTGGTTCAGCAGTGACCTTTCCAACTGGGAGATATGTATTTGGAAATAAGATCACTCCCATATATAGTAGTCGCAATGGTTATCGGATGCCTAATTATCATAGGTTAGATTTGTCAGTTACCTTAAAAAGCAAGCCAAATCCGGATAAAAAATGGGCATGGGATTTAAATTTCTCTGCATACAATGCATATGCCCGTAAAAATCCCTGGGTAATTAATTTTAAGCAAGTTCCGGAAAATCCTGATGAGACATTTGCGGAAATGACTTATTTGTTCAGTATTGTACCTGCAATAACTTTTAATTTTAAATTCTAATGAGAAATAAAAATATATATTCAATTTCTGTTTTACTGCTTATCTTATTTCTATCCAGCTGTACTGAAAAAATTGAGATAAACCTTGATGCGACTTATCAAAGATTTATTGTGGATGGAACCCTTACAACAGATACAATGAAACATGTTATAAAACTTTCTAATTCTATCGATTATTATAACAATGTGCAGCCTCCGCCTGTTAGTGATGCAGTTGTTACCTTAAACGA
>DAOVYU010000129.1 GCA_030635465.1 Bacteroidales bacterium
GAAACCATTGAACATCTTTATCCTGGTGCCAAATTTGGGATTGGGCCAGATATTGAAAATGGATTTTATTATGATATAGATTTGGGCGATAAGGTAATTTCCGAAAATGACTTCAAAAAGATTGAAGATAAAATGCTTGATTTTGCCCGTGAGAAACAAAGTTATATTCGAACAGGAATTTCTAAAGACAAGGCAATTAAGTATTTTACTGAGAAAGGTGACGAATACAAACTGGAATTAATTGATGAACTGGAAGATGGTGAAATTACCTTTTATAAATCCGGAAACTTTGTTGATTTATGCCGTGGACCACATTTACCTGATACTGGTTCGATCAAAGCGGTAAAAATATTAAGTGTTGCAGGTGCATATTGGCGCGGTGACGAAACCCGTAAACAGCTTACCAGATTATATGGTATCACTTTCCCAAAAAAGAAAGAGCTGGATGAATACCTGGTAAGGTTAGAAGAAGCCAAAAAACGGGATCATCGCAAGATTGGTAAAGAACTGGAACTTTTTACATTTTCGAAAGCAGTTGGTCAGGGATTACCGCTATGGCTGCCAAAAGGTGCTCATCTTCGTGAAAAACTGGAGAGCTTTCTCAAAAAAGTTCAGAAGGAAGCCGGTTACGAACCTGTTATTACACCACATATTGGTAATGTAAATTTATATAAAACTTCAGGACATTACGATAAATATGGTGCTGATTCTTTTCAACCAATATCAACGCCCGTTGAAGGTGAGGAATTTTTTCTAAAACCGATGAATTGCCCACATCATTGCGAGATTTACAAAAGCAAACCCCATTCTTACAAAGAATTACCAATTCGTTACGCAGAATTCGGAACAGTATACAGGTACGAACAAAGTGGTGAGCTTCATGGATTAACAAGAGTTCGTGGTTTTACACAAGATGACGCCCATATATTTTGCACTCCAGATCAAGTTAAAGATGAGTTTATAGGTGTAATGGATATCGTAATGAAGATTTTTAAGGCACTTGAATTTAACGATTATACTGTGCAGATCTCATTACGCGATCCGGATGATGATAAAAAATATATTGGGTCCAAAGAAAATTGGGATAAAGCAGAGAAAGCAATATTAGAAGTAGCAGAAGAGACTGGTTTAAATACTGTTATTGAATATGGTGAGGCTGCATTTTATGGTCCGAAAATGGATTTTATGGTTAGAGATGCTATAGGTAGAAAATGGCAGCTGGGAACCATACAGGTTGATTATAATTTACCTGAACGTTTTGAGCTGGAATATACCGGTAGTGATAATGAGAAACACAGACCAGTAATGATCCATCGCGCACCATTTGGATCAATGGAAAGATTTGTAGCTGTTTTAATAGAACATACAGCAGGAAAATTTCCGATTTGGTTAACTCCGGATCAGGTTATCATATTGCCAATCAGTGAAAAATATCAAAAATATGCTGAAAAAGTTTTAAGTTTCCTGAATAATTCCGATCTTCGCGCCCAAATTGACGACAGGAGTGAAAAAACTGGGCGAAAAATAAGGGATGCTGAATTAAAGCGAATTCCTTATATGCTTATTGTTGGGGAGAAAGAAGAGATGGATGAAACTGTATCAGTTAGAAAACAAGGAGAGGGTGATAAAGGCACTTTTGCTTTGCAGGATTTTGTAAAACATGTCGAACGGGAAATTGAAACTGCATTAGATAATAACTAAATATAGGAGGATTAACCATAGCTAAACAATTTTACAGAAGGGGGAAACGCCGACCGTTCATAAGAAAACAAGAAGAACCCTTTAGAGTTAATGAACGAATAACAGCACCAATGGTGCGCCTAGTTGGTGAAAATGTTGAAGATGGTATTTTCCCGGTAAGGGAAGCCATTAATATGGCAAAGGAACAAGAATTAGACCTGGTCGAGATTTCGCCAACAGCTAATCCGCCAGTATGTAAGGTTATAGATTATAAAAAGTTTCTCTTCGATAGAAAAAAGAAACAAAAGGAAATTAAGGCAAAAACTGTTAAAGTTATTGTTAAAGAAATTAGGTTGGGGCCTCATACTGATGACCACGACTTTAATTTCAAGTTGAAACATGCAGAAAAATTCCTTCAGGATGGAGCCAAAGTGAAAGTAGATGTGTTTTTTAAAGGACGTTCTATCATTTATAAAGACAAAGGAGAAATAATACTTTTACGTTTTGCACAGGAGCTGGAGGAATTTGGAAAAGTTGAGCAAATGCCAAAGCTGGAAGGAAAAAGAATGATAATGATTTTAACACCAAAAAAGTAAAAAGAATTTTTTAATATAAAAATTGAATGTAATGCCAAAAATGAAGACGAAATCCGGTGCAAAAAAGAGATTTACTTTCACCGGAACCGGTAAATTGAAAAGGAAGCATGCTTACAAGAGCCACATTCTGACTAAAAAATCAAAAAAGCGCAAACGTAACCTCGGATACTTTGCCATTGTTGATAAAGCAGATGACGCAAATGTAAGACAATTGCTTGCTAAGTAATTAAATGAATGTTAAACTTACTTGCAGCTCTATAAAGTTTCTGGATAGTCCCGGAACGCTGAAGTAAAAAATTTAAAATTATGCCAAGAGCAGTAAATGCAGTAGCATCAAGACAACGTAGAAAAAAGATCCTTAAAAAAGTAAAAGGACAATTTGGAAGGCGTAAAAATGTTTGGACGGTGGCCAAAAATGCATACGAAAAAGGCCAAACGTATGCATACCGCGACAGACGCACCAAAAAGAGAAATTTCAGAAGCCTTTGGATTCAAAGGATTAATGCAGCCGTTAGAGAATATGATATGTCATATTCAGAATTTATGGGTAAGTTGCACAAAAAGGATATCGACATCAGTCGTAAAACACTCGCAGATCTTGCGATGAATAATCCCGATGCTTTTAAAGCCATCGTAGATGCAGTAAAATAAAAAAGTCCGCCTGATGGCGGATTTTTTTTTACTTTTAACCCTTCAAAATATTTTATTCGGAATACCGTTTATAAGATTTGTTATACCAATAGTAATTAAATTCAGCCACGGTGAATAGTAAACTAACTTACGCGTTATTGTCATTGATTTTGATAATTATAAGCAATACCGCAAATGCTCAGATTGGAGGTAACAATACTTATGAGTTTCTTAATTTAACAAGCTCTGCAAGAATTGCTTCTATGGGAGGAGACTTTTTAACCATCAATGATAATGATATCACCCTGGTTGAATCAAACCCTTCTTTAATTAATCCATCAATGAGTAACAAACTCGGTGTGGCCTATGTTGATTTTTTCTCTGATGTCAATTACGGATTTGCTACCTATGCTAAATCATTTAATAATGTAGGAAGTTTTGCCGCTTCAATGAAATACATTAGCTATGGCAAATTTGACTATGCTACTGTTACAGGAGAACGAACAGGCCAGTTTAATGCCGGTGAAACTGCTTTGAATATCGGATGGGGACGTCAGTTGGATACTTTATTTTCAATAGGTGCTAATTTGAAGTTTATTTATTCTTCACTCGAAAGCTACAATTCATTTGGATTGGCTGTAGATATTGCTGGTAGTTATATCAGTCGCGATCGTAGCTTTACTGCATCATTGATAGGTAAAAATATTGGCCGGCAAATAACAACTTACGATGGTGGCAATATTGAACCATTACCTTTTGAATTACAAATCGGATTGGCTAAAAGATTAAAACATTTACCTTTCAGATATTCAATTCTTTATAATAATCTTGAAAAATGGGACCTCAGGTATGACGATCCTGCACAATTACAAACAGATCCCATATCAGGTGAAGTAGTAGAAGATAGTGGAATAGAAGTGTTTGTAGATAATTTTATGCGCCATATTGTGATTGGTGGTGAATTATTAATTGGTAAAAATATTAGTCTGCGAGGTGGATATAATTATAGAAGAAGAGCAGAAATGAAAGTCACAACAAAACCAGGCACTGTTGGTTTTTCATGGGGAATTGGTATTCGCATTTCTAAATTTCATTTCAGCTATGCTCGCTCTGCATATCATCTTGTTGGATCTCCTAATTATATTACTCTTACAACCAATCTTTCTGACTTTTTTGTCAAAAAGAATTAAACCTATCTTTGCAGGAATCATTAATTAATTTATTTTTTCACTATCGCATGAAGGTTACTATTGATCCGTATGCTGGATTTTGTTTTGGAGTTAAAAAAACAATTGAAATTGCTGAAAAGGAGCTTCAACAACAAGAAAAGCTATATTGTATTGGAGATATTGTACACAACCAGGAAGAAATTAATAGATTAAAAAAATCCGGATTAGAAATTACAGATTTTGCAGCATTACCAAAAGAAAAAAGAGCAAATGTTCTTTTCAGGACACATGGTGAACCTCCATCAAGCTATAAAAAAGTTAACAATAATGGATTTACTTTAATTGACGGGACCTGCCCGATTGTTTTAAAATTACAACTGAAAATAAAAGATGCATTTCTTGAAATGGAAAAAATAGGCGGACAGGTAGTTATTTATGGTTCTAAAAATCACCCTGAAGTTGTTGGTCTATCTGGATATGCAAATGATAAAGCTATTATTCTTGAATCGCTGGATGAAATTGGTCAAATAAATTTCAGCAAACCTATTCGGTTATTTGCACAAACTACTAAGGATAAAGAAATATATAATTCAATAAAAGAGGCAATTACACAAAAAATAAATGATAATAATCCTACAACAGACTATAAATATTTTAATACAATCTGTAGTCAGATATCTAACAGGGTGCCAGGACTAATAGATTTTTGTTCAAAAAACGAAGTTATCATTTTTGTTAGTGGGAAAAAAAGCTCAAACGGAAAATATCTATTCAATATTTGTAAATCTATTAACGACAAAAGTTACCATATTTCATCAATTGAAGAAATAAACCCTTCCTGGTTTAAACTAATTAAAACAGTAGGTATAAGTGGAGCTACCTCTACTCCTCTTTGGCTCATGGAAGAAATTGCTAATCAAATTAAGACATTATAAATATTATATGTTTTTAAAAAAATTAAAATTAACCAACTTTAAGAATTATCAGGAAACTGAATTTACTTTTTCCAACAAGATAAATTGTTTTATAGGCAATAATGGTGCTGGCAAAACC
>DAOVYU010000063.1 GCA_030635465.1 Bacteroidales bacterium
CCACTAACCATATCAATTGCCATTTTGAATAATTCCTAAATACTTCTATTCTTGACATAAATATCCGACTATAGTTCTTTAATAAAAATATTCTTCCATTTCACTTTTATCCCGCCTCCTTCATGTATTTGCAATGCAATAACTCCATTAGCCCCGCCAATTTTATCGTCTTTCAGGTCTGTCATTAATTCATTGTTTAACCAGGTCATAACCCGATTTGCTTTCACTAAAATCACCAAATCATTCCATTCACCCACTTTTAAAATGTGTTCTCTGTTTTCTGGTATTTGGTATAACCAACCTCGTCCATAAGATTCATATATCCCACCTGTATCATTTCCTTTTGGTGCAACTTCTACCTGCCAGCCCGTGATTTTAGTTCCATCTATAGAAGACCTGAAAAACACACCACTATTTCCATTGGCCTCCTGCTTAAACTCAAGCCGGAGAATAAAGTCTTTATATTCATTTTCTGTTGAAAGATATCCGTACTCTTTATCAGGGCCACTTTCACAAACCATGTTACCTTTCTCGACATACCAATTTTCGGTACCATGATTTCTCCAACCTTTCAGGTTTTTACCATTAAAAAGCGCAATACCCTTATCTGTTAAATCACGTACTTTAATGTTCCTGTACATTACAACACTTCCATGATCCTGCAAACCAATGAATCCATTTCTTGCCAATCCATATGCAGGATAATTTTTCCATTTGCTGTTTTGAACACGATTTTTCCAATCTTCCGACCAAAGTTCATATTCAACAACTTTGCTCCCATTTAGCCAGTATTCAACCTGGCCATCTATAACTCTTATGCTGGTTGCATTAAATTCACCTATGGGTTTAATCTTCTTATCTGTCGGATTATACATGGCATAATCTGCACCTGCTTTCTGCCATTCTTCCAATGGTTCAGGAAATCCTTCATCATCAATTACCTGATATTCAGGACCAGTAGCATACACTGTTGGGTATTCACCTTCAAGCACATGAAAAAAGACTCCACTATTCCCTCCTTCAGAGATGGCCCATTCCAGGTATAGTTCGAAATCTTCAAATTGTTTTTTAGTAACAATATCTCCACCTAGATCACCTCCTTTTCCAAGAGCAACTAATGAACCATCTGATACATGCCACCCTTCATTAACCTTATCTTCTCTAAAGTTCCTCCAGCCACTGGTGGTTTTACCATCAAATAATAATATCCATCCTTCACTAATTTCTTTTTTTGTCAATTGGTTGATGAGATTATTCTGTTGGAATTCACTATTTTGTGAATTGCAAATGAAACTGTTAAGTCCTAATAAGGGAATTAACAACATGAATAGAAATTGAGTTTTCATTTAATTGAACTTTTAAAACATGCGTTTGTGGCACTAAAATATAAAATTTAATACTGAATCGGTATGATATGTCAAAATTTATCTCTATTCAAAACAAGTACAAATAATAAAATTTGTTAAATGTATTATTATAATAAATGAAAATTAGTAGTTTTACAGTCTTATTTACAAGGATATAATTTATTAAAATTTTAAATCATGACAAAAAGAATACTCATACTCACATCATTTGTAATTGTAGTATTATTTGCAAATGCACAAAGCTTAAGCCTGTCACACGATGGAACGACTCTTGAACCCAATGAGGTAATTACTCTTACTGGGCCAGCTACTAATGATGAAATGGTAATTGAACTTGACGTTACCAATAATGGTTCAAGCACAATGGCTGTTTTAGTAAAGAAAGTTGAAAATTACCTGGTTGAGGGATCAGAAAATACATTTTGCTGGGGATTATGCTTTCCTCCGTTTGTATACCAATCACCAAATTCAATTGAGATAGGTGCGGGTGCAACGAATGATTTAGACTTCTCAGGTCATTATAACCCTAAAACGAATGAAGGTGAATCTTCCATTTCGTATGTTTTCTTTGATGAAGCAAACCCGGATGATTCTGTTATGGTAGTCCTTATCTTTACAACAAATATGACTGATGTTAGTGATCAATTTGGTGAAACAAATCTGATTTCTGATGCATATCCAAATCCAGCAAATAATTTTGCTCATTTTGACTATAACCTTCAAATAAAAGAAGGTGCTTCAATGAAAATTTATTCACTGATAGGATCTATAGTTGATGAATATATAGTTGCTTCAGGATATGGTACGATTAAAATTGAAACAGCCAAACTGGAAGAAGGTTTTTACTTCTACACATTAACAACTGGCAGCAAAGAAATAAAATCAGGAAAATTTGTGGTAAAACACTAATATAAACTAGATCTAAAAAAACCGCTCTGGAAATTCGGAGCGGTTTTTTTGTGCATTTAAGTGTCTATTGAAGAATGATCTTTTCTACCATTACTTCATTTCCTTGTCGCACTATTGCAAAGTAAATACCTGGTAAGCAATGTAACAAATCAATCTTTATTGATTTTGATGTTGTATGAATTTCCTTAACCAACTTTCCATCCAGATTGTATATCTGAATTTCTGAATCACCTTTATGTCCTGTTTCGAATGTTATTATCCCGGCACTTGGGTTTGGATAGCATGAAATTATATTTTCCTTGTCTGGCTCATTGATTTGAGTAGTTTGAAATTCCATTTCAAGTCCATCCACTAGCACACTGCTACCCGCTTTATACTGATCTGTAACTATAGTGATATTTAGGGTATCCGGATTTTGATTAGAATTAAATGTTATGGGAATAAAAAACGCTGTATAATCTGAAACGGAATCGGTAGTTGTCCATAATCCCCCTCCAATTGCTGTTCCATCTTTAAAGAACTCAACACCAATTAAAATTTCATCACCAGATGATGGGTGTTGATAAAACCCCTTTAGGGCTTCAGGTTTTTCTGAATATGGAATGCCACCTGTAGTATTGAATAACTCAAGTTTACCAATTGTTGCAACGCCAGGAACAACCATTCCCTCCAAATCAATTGATTCCAATAATAAAGCATAGTCACCTAAATAACTATTTGTAGACTGACTACAATTTGTAATCCCCAATGGTAGCAACAAATTTGTTGTTTCCCAATTATCAGGATGATAACTTGTAACCCAGCTTTCAAAACTTTGATTTGGGATTGTGTCTTGTGCATAACTACAGATAAAAAGAAGTACGATTGAAATAGTAATTAATAATGTGTGTCTCATCTAAATTTTGATTTAAAGTTTATGATGCAAAAATATAAGGCAAATAATAGATATAAAATTAAAAGAAGAAGAATGCCCATGAAATTGGTGATGAATTGTAATTTTTAATGGCTGGAATGTGTTTTAAAAATTCATATGTTCAGCAATGAACAACTTATGTTCTTAAATGTACATAAAAATTGCAAATACGAATTTTTTCTTTACAGCAAGTATTTGTAATACTGCATGTTATAGATACACTTGTCAATTGGAATAATTTCTGCTTATGCTAATTACAGATTATTATTTGTATGCTGCATTTTTTTCAAACATTTCTTAGAAATTTTTCTCATAATCGATTATATACTTCAATAAATATAATTGGTTTGGCCATTGGCTTAGCTTGTTTTGCATTTATTTTATTGTTTATACTTGATGAACTTTCATACGATAAATACAATGAAGCATATAAGCACATCTACAGGATTGAATCGGATATTACTATTTCTGATAAGCATCAACAGGTAGCTAAATCTTCATTTGCCATTGGCCCAACTTTTAAAAAAGAGTTTCCTGAAGTAGAAGAATTTGTTCGGTTCCGATCTGTCGATAATAATTTTCTGCAATATAGTGATAAACAGTTTTATGAAGATCTACTTTATTATGCTGATTCTGGAGTTTTTAAAATATTTGATTATCAATTTATATATGGTTCACCCTCACATGCGCTTACAAGGCCAAACTCCATTGTATTAACCCAAAGTCTGGCTAATAAATATTTCGGAACAATCAACCCGATTGGACAAGTTATGAACCTGGGAAATTTGATAGATTGTAAGGTCACTGCGGTTATTAAAGATATTCCTTCCAATAGTCACCTGAAATTTGAAGGATTGGTATCCATGGTTTCCTATGGACAAATCATTGGTGAAGGAATGTTTCATGATTTGAGCACCATTCATTTTTGGGCACTTCGATTATTTACTTATATTAAAATCAAAGAAAATTCAACTATTGAATCGATTCATGAGAAATTCCCTGCTTTTCATGACAAGCACATTGCAGACATCAGCAAAAGGTTAAATGGCACCTATAATCTATTAACAACACGCCTGGATAAAATACACTTATATACTAATCTTAATTGGGATCTTCCAACTGGGAATTACAAAACCATTTATGTCTTTGCTGTTATTGCTCTTATTATTTTATTAATAGCTTGTATCAACTATATGAATCTGGCAACTGCACGTTCAACGCATAAAGCGAAAGAAGTTGGGATTAGAAAAGTAATGGGAGCCCATAGGATTAAACTTGCGCGCCTATTTATTCTGGAGTCTGTTTTTTTAAGTATGCTCTCATTCATTATTGCTGTAATGTTAGTGGAATCTTTACTACCATTTATTAACGATTTATTGGATAAAAATTTGACCTTTCGGTTTTCAGAGAATCCTGCATCATTCTTTATATTATTGTTTGTTACAGTGTTTGTGGGAGTCATAGCTGGTAGCTATCCGGCACTTTATCTTTCATCATTCAAACCTGTTATTGTGTTGAAAGGAGTAATTAATACAGGTAAGAGCAGCGGCCGATTCAGAAAATCACTCATTGTATTTCAGTTTACCATTTCTATTTGTATGATAGTTGGGACTTTTATTGTTACCCAGCAAATGAATTTTATTCATGCAAGGGACCTGGGATTTAGAAAGGAGAATGTGCTTGTTATTAGAGCTACTGATACAAACTTTAAAAAACAAGCCTATAGCTTCAAAACGGAATTATTATCAAACCCAAATATTTATAATGTATCCTCGTCAAGTTTAATACCCGGAGGTGGTAACCATTTAGATGTTTTCCTGGTGGAAGCTGAAGATAAGATGGATGAACAGCTAATAAGTTTTGTGTGGGTTGATTATAATTTTATCGATTTGATGGGTATGAAAATCATTAAAGGAAGAAGTTTTAGTAAGAAAAATGGAACAGATATGGAACAAGCTGTTATCATTAACTGGAAGGCAGCTGAAATATTTGGATGGAATGAAGATGCTTTAGGTAAAAAAATTCATCGCAGATCGTATGGAATCGAAGAGTATAAGGTAGTTGGTGTGATTGATGATTTTAATTTTAACTCATTATACGAAGAAATTAGTCCGTTAATATTTTTTCTCGAACGTTCACCTCAGGATATGCTCTCTATGCGTATAAATTCAAAAAATAAAGCTAAGACAATTTCATATATCAACGATTTATGGAAAAAAAACAATCCTTCAGAGCCTTTTAAATACGATTACCTGAAAGATATTCTAGATGAACATTATATCTCAGATTCAAAGCTGCAAAAGATCATTATGTATTTCGCTTTGTTATCCATATTAATTTCATTATTGGGATTATTTGGTTTATCCTCATTCATTACAGAGCAATTTTCAAAAAATATAGGTGTCAGGAAATTATTGGGAGCTTCTGTAAGTTCAATAGTCTATTTACTTTCTGTCGATTTTCTAAAACTAATTTTAATCGCATTTATTATTGCAACTCCTATTGCCTGGTTTGCTATGGAAAGATGGTTGGACCATTTTGCATATCGCATTTCTATAAATTTCGTTTGGTTTATTTTAACAGGATTACTTGTTTTGATATTTGCCCAAATCACCGTAATAATCCAAACCATCAAATCAGCTCTAACCAATCCTATAGACGTTATTAAGTATGAGTAACAAGCCTGAAGTGAATTAAAGTTACTGAAATACCTTAAGATTAGGATTGTGAAGTAAAGTATCCTTCTCAATAAATGTAAATAATTGTTAATAAACCAAAAGAACAATCTATGATAAGCCCAATTTTTATACTTTTACTTTTGTGAAAAGCAATCAAATAAGGATCGCAGTTATTTTGGGTTCCATTTCAATTATTGGAATTATTGTTTTTCAGCTTTATTGGGTTAATAAATCCTTTGGACTGGCAGAACAACAATTTAATCAGACTGTAGAAATAGCACTCTACAATGTGGCTGATAAAATGGTCCGTTTTAATGGGAATGAGTTGCCTAATGAAAACCCTGTCAGACAGATATATTCAAATTATTTTATTGTAGATATCAATGAAATTATTGATGCCAGTATTTTGGATCATTATTTAAAAACTGAATTTGAATACAGCAATATCCAGGTCGATTATGAATATGCCATTTATGATTGTGAAACCGATAAAATGGTTTTTGGGAAATACATCAATCCCACTGCTAAAACAAAGCATGATGAAAGTAAATTTCAGAAATATGATGAGTTCACCTATTATTTCGGGATCATCTTTCCCTCCAAAACATTGTATATTCTAAACAATATGAATATCTGGCTCATTTCTGGATTTGTATTGATTACGGCCATCATATTCTTTGCCTATGCTGTTTTTATCATTCTAAGACAAAAAC
>DAOVYU010000377.1 GCA_030635465.1 Bacteroidales bacterium
CAATGGATATGGTGTTTCAGCTTGTGCAACCTGTAATGGATTCTTTTATAAAGGTAAAGTTGTTGCTGTTGTAGGTGGTGGTGATACTGCTGCTGAAGAAGCTTCCTATCTGGCAAATCTTTGCGAAAAGGTTTACCTTATCCATAGAAGGGATGAACTGAGAGCTTCAAAAGCTATGCAGAAACGTGTTTTGAATACTAAAAATATTGAAACGGTTTGGGATACTATCCCTAAGGAGGTTATTGGAGAAACTGAAGGATTTGCAAAAAAAGTAACTGGTGTAATTGTCCAGAATGTTAAAACCAATGAAGAAAAAACGATACCTATTGATGGATTTTTTGTTGCCATTGGCCATAAACCCAACACAGATCTTTTTAAAGGTCAGCTTGATATGAATGAAACAGGTTATCTGGTTACAAAGCATGATTCAACTGAAACAAATATTGAAGGGGTTTTTGCAGCAGGTGATGTTCAGGACCATGTTTACAGGCAGGCTATTACAGCTGCTGGAACTGGCTGTATGGCAGCTATAGAAGCAGAACGCTGGCTGGCTGTTCAGGAATAAATATATAAATGTACATTTAGTAGAAAGGTTTTATGGGAAAGCTAATCCTGTAAAACCTTTTTTATATAACAAAGAATTTTTATATTTTTACAACATCGCTATATTTGCAGCGCAATTGAATTGAGAAATAGTAAATGAACATTTATAACGCTTTATCTGAGAATAAGAAACAATTAGCAGTTCTGATTGATCCGGATAAATACAGCAGTAAATCTCTGATTGATGCTGTAGTTGTGGCACGGAAAGCAATGGTTTCGTTTTTTTTGGTAGGTGGTAGTTTACTGGAAAAAGTTAACCTGGATGAGACCATCCGGGTTATAAAAGATAATTGTGAAATTCCTGTTATTATTTTCCCAGGCGATGTTTTACAAATCAATGATCAGGCTGATGCTATCCTCCTTCTTTCTTTAATTTCCGGCAGAAATCCTGAATTGCTTATCGGCAAACATGTTGTGGCAGCTCCTTATCTCAAAGAAAGTGGTTTGGAAATTTTACCAACCGGATATATGCTCATCGACAGTGGCCGACCTACTACCGCCTCGTATATGAGCAACTCATTACCTATTCCCAGTAATAAAGATGGAATAGCCGTATCAACAGCCATGGCTGGAGAAATGTTGGGACTTAAGCTTATTTATATGGATGGAGGAAGTGGAGCATTAAATCCTATTCCCTTGAGTATGATTGAAAATGTAAAATCAGCAATTTCAGTTCCTTTGATTCTTGGTGGTGGAATTACTACTCCTCAGGCTGCAAGTGAACGTTTCAAAGCAGGTGCTGATGTAATTGTGGTTGGTAATGCCATCGAAACAGAAAATTCCCTCATCGAACGAATGGCTGAAGTGGTCTTCTCTTTTTAATATTTTTCCTCTTCAATCTTAAGTTTCCTCAAATTATTTCCTTGCAAGATTTCCGCATCCTTTGAATTTTCCATTATTTTTATAGCATATAATCATAATTGAGCTATCATGAATAAAATAAGGATCTACGCACTATTATTTTTCTTTTCATTGTCTTCAATCAATTGTTTTACACAGGATAAGTTGCTTACCCTCAAAGATGCCGTTGGCCTGAATCCTAAGGTGCTTCCTAAACAAATGAGGCAATTAAAATGGATGGGGAACAGCAACGATTTTACCTGGGTAGAAAATAATGAACTGATAAAATCTTCAGCATTATCAGATGATAATAGGACAATAGTCAATCTGGATGATATCAATGCTGCTTTTGATGACATGAGTGTTGATTCAATACATCGCTTTCCAAAAATTACTTATATGGATGATGTAAATTTCAGGTTTACACATAAGGAGAAATTGTTTGTTTTTAATACCATTTCGAAAAACATGGTTTATGCCAATTATTATTATGAAAAGGGTAAAAACGTTGATGTTCATGATAAGACCAATCATATAGCTTATACTATTGATAATAACCTTTATGTTGCTGTCAACAATGAACAAACCCAGGTTACTAATGATAACGAAAAAGGGATTGTTAACGGGCAAACTGTTCACAGGAATGAGTTCGGTATTAAAAAAGGAACTTTTTGGTCTCCATCTGGGAAGTACCTGGCTTTTTACCGAAAAGATGAAACCATGGTCACCAATTATCCTTTAGTTGATATTGACCCACGGATTGCGAAAGTAGATAATATTAAATATCCCATGGCTGGCATGACCAGTGAACAGGTAAAGCTGGGTATTTTTAATATGAATACCCAGGAAACTGTTTTTGTTAATACAGGTGAACCTGCTGATCAATATCTGACATGTGTAACCTGGGATCCTTCTGAGGAATATATTTACATCGCTATTTTAAACAGGGATCAAAATTATCTCACTTTGAACAAATATGATGCTATTTCCGGTAACTATGTCTATACATTATTTGAAGAACAAAGTGAACAATATGTGGAACCGGAACATCCCCTCTATTTTTTACCTGGTAATTCCGGACAATTCATCTGGATGAGTGAACGTGATGGATATCAGCACATGTATTTATACAATACTTCCGGAAAATTGGTAAAACAAATAACTACCGGAAACTGGGTAGTCACAGAATTTTTGGGATTGGATAGTAAGAGTAAAAAAGTGGTTTATAGGGGAACTCAGGCCAGCCCCATTGAACAAAACCTTTATTCCATCGAAATTAAATCTGGCAAAACAACCCGCTTATCACCCGATCATGGAACCCATAAAGGATATCCCAGTTATTCAGGTGAATATA
>DAOVYU010000176.1 GCA_030635465.1 Bacteroidales bacterium
ATTGATCGGAATACAGGAGATATTATCTGGCGGCTAAATGGCGAAAACAGTATATTTGATTTTTTCCCTTCAGCTGATAGTTTTTGTGTCCAGCATACTATTCGACTCATGCCTGATAGTAGTAATATTTCTTTATTTGATAATGGTGGTTGCTGGGTGCCTCAATATTCAAGTGCTGTTGAATTTATTCTTGATGAAGATAATTTTTCCTGCACAATGGTAGAGCGACTTCAAAGTGATCCAGATATTTATGGCGCGTTTATGGGTAATTCCCAACGTTTACTAAATGGTAATACCATCAATGGATGGGGAAAAGGAATACCAAGTGTAACCGAATTTGATCACGAAGGAAATATTCTGCTTCAATTCTCATTTCCATTATTAAACTATCAGGCATTTAAATTCGATTGGCAGCATACTGTTTTTTATGCTGATATTGAAGAAATTGACTTTGGAAGCATATACTATCATGATTCAGCTTATACAACACTTACCCTTACGAATAATTATGCCCAGGATATCACCATCAATAGGGTCTTGAACCACAAAGATGTCTTTTCGATCACAAATGATTTACCTATACTGTTGCCGCAGGGAGGCAGTGCTGAAGTCCAGGTTAAGTTTAAACCTGAAAACGTGGAAATATTCGATGACATGCTAACCTTCTGTTGGGATATCAATACCGATACCATTCAGCAGCGTATTGCTATTCAGGTGGAACTTAGTGGATCAGCAACTGGAGATGAGGAAATTGAAAATATGCAAAAACTTGGTTTCAAGATTTATCCAAACCCTTTCAAAAATGAGATTATTATAAAATCTGAAAGAGAGGTAATTGAAGAAATAGAAGTTCTTGATATGGCTGGTAAAATGGTTTTTCGACAAGAAAAAATCCATTCAAGGATAATAAACCAGCGACTTAATTTACCAGCAGGAGTTTATCTGTTAAGGATTAAAACTAAGGATGGAAATAATTATTCCACTAATATTGCGCGAGAATAATTTTAAGAACTACTTAATACAAATAAAACTATAAGAATAAGATATTTGTAGATTATCGCAATTCGAAGCTGGTTTCACCAATTAAATAACCATCAGTATATACTGAGATGTTATAAACTCCAATCATTGCAGCTTCTTCCATGTTCTTTTTTGTCCAGAACAAACAGGTATATAAATCTTTATTCTGATAATCTACTTCTTTTTTAGAAGTGTATTCAAGTTGTTGGTCCTGGAAAGTAAATGAATAATCTTCGCCTACCTTTTGAGTCACAACAACATTATCAGGTCTTAAAATACGAACATATACAGTTTTTATTCCTGGTTCTGTCAGTTTATTTTCTCCAAGGGTAAAACAAATTTTAACCCGTTCAATTTTTTTGGCTTTATCTGTTTCTCGCTCTCTTCCACTACCAGTTAGTCTTACTCCGATGGCAGTAACATTATATGCCCTGAGTACTGTGGCTTCTTTTACTTTATCAACCAAGGTTTCTTTTTCTCTTATCAGCTCACGCGATTTATCCTGCTCACGCGAATATTGCTGCCTGATCTTTTCATTCTCTTCTTTCAACTCATTATTTACAATATATAATGAATCTATCTGATGCACATATCCCTGGGTAATCTCACGCAACATATTCAGCTTTTTATTTACCTTTCTATACTCCCATTTATAATTCAACAACTCTTGTATTTCTTTGGCATTAGCCAAAATAACACTATCCTTTAAAAGGAGAGAATCAGACAATGTACCATACTCGGCTTTGATACTATCATGCAGTAGCATCAACTCATTGAGCTCATTTTGCAACTCTATTTGTTGTAATTCTTTTTCATCGAGAAGTCCAACATACTTATTTTTCATTGGAACATACCAAATCAATATAGCCGCAATGATGATCAATAAAAGAATTGCCAGTATAATCCATCCTTTTGAACCTGATTTTTTTTCGGGGCTTACCGGAATTTTCGGTGTAGTAGGAGATTGTGTCATTTCTTTTCCAATTAAGTTGGTTGTTAAATCATATGCAAATGTAAATGTAAAATATTTTAAAATGAAATTCTACACTATTTTATACAATAAATTATAAACAAAAAAGGAGCCATTAAACAGACTCCTTAATTTATTAATTATCTCTTTTTAATGTGCTGGAGCACCTGGCATCTTAAAATGATCGCCGGTTTCATCCACTATCTTTTTATACCAGTCTTCACCATAACCTGGTTGTTTTAACTTTGGATTATGGTATTTATACCCCTCTGGAACATCTACTTTCTTTTTAACATTCCCGTCCATATATTTTGTAAATAAGTAGGTATAAAATTTTAACCAGTGTTTTACTGTTTCATTACCCGTATTAACAGAATATTCAGTTAACATAGTAACAACATCATCTTTATTGTTCTCAATCAAAGCCAGTGCTTTGTTATCCAGTGCTTTGGTTTCTTCCTGAAATTTCCATTCCAGCTTTGTTTGTTCAGCCCTGATCTCAGGATGAATTACATTATACCGTGTATATGCAAAATTTGAAACCAAATTAAACACCCAAAAGGCTGCATCAAATGTAAACTCCATCATTGAACCATTACCTCTTGCATAAGCTTCCGGAACTTTGGTAATAGAAGAATACATTGGTACAAAAACATTACTGGCAGCATCATCTACACCAAACCATAAAATTCCACCTATTTCATCGGGTAACCATGACCTGGCTTGAGCTACAAAAATAAAACCTGTTTGTTGAGTAGCAGTTGCACGCTCGTTACAGTAAACCCCATCACCCACATTCCAAGTAAGTGGCCTCCGTCGAAAGGGGTTTTCAAAAGCCCCAGCTCCCATATCTTTGGTCATATCAAGTGGAGTTCCTTCAAGGTGATCGCGCATATAATCCATCACATCTTCAACAGCTACTTTTCTGTCGGGCTTGATCCACAAAGGCATTCTGTTCTTTAAGTCATGGCCTGAGGCATAATTATAATATTTGTCCATTCCTTCTTTTACACTTCTGAAAAATGACCAAACCCTAACTTCACAAAAGCGAGCACCGCCAAATGATACCGGTGCATATGTGTCAGAAAAGCTAAACACTTCATCCTTACCATCAAAATATCCTTTTTCTCGGGCAAATGTAATTACATCAGCAGCATAAACACATTCAATTTCAGGTTCAAAAACTTTATCAATATCTTCAAATGTAATTGACTTCTTGCCATCCGCTAAAGGAAATGTCATGATCCTGGCCTGGTTTGCGTGTGCACAAACATAGCCATCAGGAACCCTTAAAGCAACCCAAACAGCACCTTTCTGTCCATTCCCTTTACCAATCATTTCCAGTATCCAAACCTCATCAGGATCAGAGATTGAAAATGATTCACCGGAGCTGTAATAACCATATTCCGAAACAAGCTCTCCCATCACTTTAACAGCTTCTCTTGCTGACTTCGAGCGTTGAAGGGAAATATACATCAAATTACCATAGTCAACTATTGCTCCTTCTTGTGATCCCAATTCTGACCGGCCACCATAAGTTGTCTCACCAATGGCCACCTGAAATTCATTCATATTACCAACAACATTATATGTTTCTTCGACTTGTTTAATCTGCCCTAAAAACTTGCCGGTATCCCATTCATATATGTCCAGCATGGTTCCTTTTTCATATGTTGCAGCCGGCCAATGATATAACTCTCCATAAAGTACATGAGAATCAGCAGCATAACTGATAAATGTAGAACCATCAACAGCTGCGCCCTTAGTTACCATAAAATTGGTACAGGCTTCTGATTGAAAGGTAAATCCAAAAATCGATAAGAATACCAAGCTAAAATATAATCTTTGCATAACTAAACATTTAATTAATTGAATATTAAGTTGCAAAAGTAAAATAAAAGACGATAGAATAACAAAAATAGTGAAGAGTGAAGAGTGGGTAGTGAATTGCGACGAGAAAAAGGTTTATAATTTAGAAACCTATATTGAAACCGGTTGAGATGGTGGTAAGATCTCCACGGAAAAACTCAGGGGTATATATTTCAATTTGTTCCTGATCCCCGGAAACATCACTCATTATTACCTCCACAAACACATAAGAATTGCTTATAAACTCGTAGGTGGCTTTCAATGAAAATGTTTGATTTTGCCAGGTAACCCTTTCCATAAAGGGGTGTGAATCAACCGGGTCATCCGGGTTATTGATATCATATATATAATCAGGTCCATGTTGAGCCAGCATGTAATATGCTTTAAAGTGAAGCCCTCTTAACAGTTTATATTCAGCAGAAATATAAATTTCCTGTGAATTATCCCTCAAATAATATCCCATATTATAATAGTTCGATTGAAATGTTAATGTGGGTACACGATGCTGATAAGTAATAGGCATCGACATGGAATATTCAATATTTACAGAAAGGTTTTCCACCAGCCAATTACTTACTTTGGCCCCAGCCTTCAGGCTCCAGAAGTTGTGGGTACTATCAGTAGTAATCCTGTCAAATTTCAATTCATCAATAAAAAATGTTCCATAAAGGTGCAGGTGTTTGATTTGTCTGGAGCTAACATCAA
>DAOVYU010000041.1 GCA_030635465.1 Bacteroidales bacterium
ACAATTAACTAAATAATGACCTGGACAATAATTGCTGTTTTAATCGGAGTTGGTTTTTTATTCTTATTACTTGAAATATTGGTGCTTCCAGGTACCAATATTGCAGGAGTACTTGGGTTTGTATTGTTAGGAATCGGGATTTGGCAGGCTTATGCTGTATATGGTGGTGTTGCAGGTACGATAGCGCTGGTTTTAATTGTGATTTTTTCAGTTATAGCCCTTTATTTTGCCTTAAAGTCGAATACCTGGAAACGAGCTGCCCTCAATAAAAATATTGAGGGAAAAGTAAACATTATTGATAGTGAGAAAATAAAACCTGGCGACCATGGAAAAGCAATTTCCAGACTTGTACCCATGGGAAAAGCAATCATCAATGGAGAATATTATGAAGTTAAAACCAATGGTGAATTTATTGACCAGGAAACTGAAATTGAAGTTGTTAAAATTGAATACAATAAAGTATTCGTTAAAAAAATAAATTAAAAGATATGGAAGCAAATGTTTTTATCATCATTGCAATTGGAGTAGCATCGTTATTTGGATTATGGATAATCTTCTATTTTATCCCTGTAGGATTATGGTTTACAGCCCTCTTATCAGGCGTTAGAATATCATTACTTCAATTGGTTTTTATGCGCTGGCGGAAAGTGCCACCGCAAATAATTGTAAGGAGCATGATCTCTGCTACAAAAGCTGGATTAACAGTAAACAGGGATGAACTCGAAGCACATTATCTTGCTGGAGGTAACGTTGTTTCAGTTATAAATGCTTTAATATCTGCCGATAAAGCGAATATTGAATTGGATTTTAAAACCGCCACAGCTATTGATCTTGCCGGTCGTGATGTTTTGGAAGCTGTTCAAATGTCAGTTAACCCAAAGGTGATCGATACCCCACCTGTTACTGCTGTAGCAAAAGATGGAATTCAATTGGTTAGTAAAGCCAGGGTAACAGTGCGAGCAAATATCAAACAATTGGTTGGTGGTGCCGGTGAAGAAACTGTTCTTGCCAGGGTAGGAGAAGGGGTTGTATCCTCCATTGGTTCTGCCGACTCGCATAAATCTGTTCTTGAGAATCCTGATTCTATTTCCAGGGTGGTATTGGATAAAGGACTGGACTCAGGTACAGCTTTCGAAATCCTTTCCATCGATATCGCTGATATCGATATTGGGAAAAATATTGGTGCAGTGCTGCAAATGGATCAGGCAAATGCCGATAAAAATATTGCACAGGCCAAAGCAGAAGAAAGAAGAGCTATGGCTGTTGCTGTTGAGCAGGAAATGAAAGCTAAAGCCCAGGAAGCAAGGGCCAAAGTTATTTTGGCAGAAGTTGAGATTCCACTTGCTATGGCAGATTCTTTCAGATCAGGAAATTTGGGTATCATGGATTATTATAAATTTAAAAATATTCAGGCCGACACTCAGATGAGAGAGTCTATTGCTGAGCCCTCACAAACACGGACAAAAACTAAACCTGATAAGGGAAATGAGTAATAGCCTTGTTAGTTAAATATGAATCAATAAATGTTTTGAATTATATTTCTCTTTGAATTATCAATATATCCTTTCTAAATGAAACCTTTATTGTTCTTTTAGGTAACTAATTGGGCAATAGGATACTGAATGATAATAAACGTTTAAATTAGTTTTATTTAAAGAAACATTATTTTTGCGCCCAAATTGAATCGAGAGGTTGATTTATTCACGAATGGCAAAGGTTGAAATAAATAACGACAGAGTTCGAATGATTTACAGGGAATTGCTAACCCTGTGTAGACCATTTATACAAAAGGATGAGCTTGTGAAGCTTAGAAAAGCTTTTGAAATGGTGATACAATTTCATCGTCCAACCTGGGAGGAAACTGGAGAAGAGTATATTTATCATTCACTTAATGTAGCCAAGGTTGCTCTTCAGGAAATAAACCTGGGAATACCTTCTGTAATTTGTGCTTTGTTGCACAATGTTGTTGATGATAAGCAGATTAAATATAATGATATTAAAGCTCAATTTGGTGATGAAATAGCTATAATATTAGACGGATATACCAGACTTTCTGAAATCAGTACTGAAAAAATATCAGTTCATTCGGAAAACTTCCGGAGGCTTTATCTTTCATTGGTAAAAGATATCCGTGTTATTCTCATAAAACTTGCGCATCGTTTACAGGATTTGCGCAATTTTGAACAATTGCCAGAAGAAAAAAGGGAAAAATTCCTTCAGGAAGTAAATCACATTTATATTCCAATAGCCCATCGTCTGGGATTATATGGTATTAAATCGGAGTTAGAAGAACTCTGGTTAATGCATACTCATCCTGATGTTTATAATTCTATATCACGAAAAATACAGGCATCTCGAACAAAACAAAAGGTGTTTATACAGGATTTTGTTAAACCAGTCGAAAAACAATTATTTAAGCACAAGTTTGAATTTGATATTAAAGGAAGGCCAAAATCAATTCACAGCATTTGGCGAAAAATGAAGCAGCAGAATGTAGAATTTGAAGAGGTATATGATTTGTTTGCTGTCAGGATTATTGTTGATTCGAAGAAAAATAAAGAAAAAGCTGATTGCTGGAGAGTATATTCCATTGTTACAGATATATACCAACCCAATCCGAAGAGATTGCGTGATTGGATATCTTCCCCAAAAGCCAGTGGTTACGAATCATTACATACTACCGTAATTGGACAGAATGGAAAATGGGTGGAAGTTCAAATACGAACTGCCAGAATGGATGAAATTGCTGAACAGGGCCTTGCTGCTCATTGGCGGTATAAAGAGGGTGGTGCGAAAAAAGAGCAAGAAGCCTGGATGAACAGGATAAGAGATGTAATTGAGAATCCTGATCCTGAAAAATCGGAAAGAAAAAACTTTTCTAAAATAGAATTGTATTCAGATAAGATTTTCATTTTTACTCCTGAAGGAGATTTAAAAAAATTACCCAACGGGGCCACCATTCTCGACTTTGCCTATGATATCCATACCAGTGTTGGAGATATGTGCAGTGGTGCAAAAGTAAACGGACGCATAGTACCAATCAGGTATGTTTTACAAAATGGTGATAAAGTTGAGGTAATTACATCTAAAAATCAGCGTCCTAAATTGGACTGGTTGAATTTTGTGGTTACTTCAAAAGCTAAAAATAAAATCAAAAGGTCAATCAAGGAGGAAAAATATCAGGAAGCTGAAATCGGGAAAGAAATTTTACGTAGAAAACTTCGTAACAGGAAAATACAGTTCAGTGATACCATTATTGATAAATTAATAAAACAATACAAGTTAAAGTCGTCAGTTGATCTATATTATTTAATTGCGATTGAAAAAATTGATCTTTCTGACATTAAAAAAACTATTAATGAAACTGGTTCTGAAGATCCAAAACAAATTGATAAAGAACAGGGTAGTCAGCAGCAAGCAACAAAAAATAAGCAAGAGGATCAGAAAAGTTTTATGCTGATTGATGATTCCATCGATCACCTTGATTATGAACTGGCCAGATGTTGCAACCCCATCTCTGGTGATGCAGTATTCGGGTTTATTACCATTGGAAAAGGAATTACCATTCATCGAATAAATTGTCCCAATGCGAGACAATTATTATCGCGATATGATTACCGTGTAATTGATGTGAAATGGCGCCAGGCAGATGATACAAAAACTTATCTAACAACAATTCATGTATCTGGAAACGATGAATTAGGTATTTTAAGTAATATCACACAGGTCATTTCAAATGATTTAAGGGTCAATATGGTCTCAGTAAATATTGATTCCAGAAATGATGGTAAGTTTATTGGAAACTTTAAAGTTAGTGTAAAAGACACCAAACATCTCGAAATGATTACAAATAAAATCATGAAGGTTAAAGGTGTTAAAAGGGCAACGCGTACCGATATGGATATCTGATCGTATGAAAAATGTAAGTGGTTTTAAATTAAAATTAGAAGAAGGCTTTACATATCCCTTTAAAATTACTGGAAAAATTGACTTGCCGGATAGTAATGAATACTTTATTCTGGAAGATCCGAATGAGGTAAAGCACTTATTGTTAACCCACTATTACAAAAATTTTAATTTCAAATTAGGGCAAACCATTCAATGCAGGATTGATAAAATTAATTGCAATGGCAAGATTTACCTCGAACCAGAACATCCCCATTATAAATTGGATCATGCTTATGATTTTCCCTTCCAATCAATTGAAGATTATATGGATAATATTGGCAAATTACATCAATTTGCAATTTTTACAGATACTTTCAATAATGAAATAAAAATTCCTGCTGAAACAATTCCTGTTAAAATAGATTCAGGAGTACATGTTAAATTTATGGTTTCGAGAATTAAGAAGGGGAGGGTTTATTTAAGCAGTAATGGCCTAAAGGAGGAATATAATCATTTTGAAGAAGGGAAATATTATTATTTCAGGATTGTTCAATTCAGGTTATATCCTGACAATAGGAGTTATTATATATTGAAATATGACCATGAAACCGATCAGGAAGGATATACTTATAAATTGAGAAGTAAATACTTTGAAAAATACGATTTTAAAATTGGGCAATCTATTCAATGCCGGATGATTCAAGAAGATAAAGAAACTTATCTGGAACCAAAACATCCTTATTATACCATTGGCAAAGAATATACATTTGATATCATCGGCGATGAATTTATTATCGATTACCCTCAAGGAGAAATCGATGCATATTTATTGAAGAATGATTATGGAAAATCGATACATGTTCCGAAAAATGGTGTGAAAGGAAAAGTAAAAGATGGAAAACTAATGTGCACCATTTCTGATATTCGAAAGAGCCGCCTCCATTTGGATTGTTAATAAAAACCTCACCAAATAAATGATGAGGTTTTTTGTAGGGTTTAAGTATTAGCGAATCACTAACCTTTCTGTATGATTTCCAGCACGTATAAAATAAATACCTGAGTCAAACTCCGAAACATCAATTGTTTGTTTCATATCAGATATTTCAATCCTCTTCACCATTTGCCCGTGCAGGTTAATAATTTCCATATAGTTATTTTGATTAGGACTATTGGTAGCCTCTACATAGATATAATCAGTTGCAGGATTTGGATAAAATCTAATAGCTTCAGATGCCATGTTATCTGAAATTCCAACAGCTGGTGATGCTGTGAATTGAGAAAGATGAATTTTATCACCACCTGTATTTCCATTTCCATTAGCTGCATTGATAGCTGCGTAAAAAGTTATATCACCAATTGATTCAGCAGGAGCGGTCCAGGTAAAAAACCACACGGTGCCCGTATCAGCAATTGGATTATTTCCAAGTAAGGTATGGGTAACAGCACCATTATTGTTGGCCATTTGCGTCATACCAAGTACTCCGGGAGTGAAAGTGCCAACTTTATCTCCTAATACATTTTCTGCAGTAGCTTCAAAACCCCATTTGTTTGCATCAGGATCAATTCCAAGAACAAATATTGAATATGTTTCTCCGGGAGTATATCCTGTTCCTATTATTTCACTAACTAACCAGTCATCTTCGTTGATTGGAGAGAAATCACTGTGACATTGTGTACAATTTGATCCACCATCTCCTGGTGATCCTGTCCGTCCTCCGGGTGAACCTCCAGGGTACATTACTTCACTGGTAAATACCATAAACAATGCTGGTATTGCTAAAACAATTAGAATGTTGTAGATTTTTTTCATCATATTAATTTTTTAATGGTTAATAAATCATTTGAAAGGTAAAACAAAGATAAGTTGATTGTTGTTCAAAGTCAAACCAAATCTTATTTATATTGAAGAGATATCGATATTTAGGAGATCAATAATCGGAACCCATTTCCATGAACATTCAAGATCTCTATGTCAGGGTCTTTTTTGAGATATTTTCTAAGTTTGGTGATATAAACATCCATGCTTCTGGTGGTAAAATAACCTTCTTCTCCCCAGATGGATTTTAGTGCGATGTCACGGTAAAGAATATCGTTTTTATGCGTGCATAATAATTTTAGCAGTTCAGCTTCTTTAGGTGAGAGTTTTATTGATTTACCATTATAAACCAAGGACCGAACCCTATATTCAAATGTGTATATTCCTATTTGGAAAACATCCTGCTCTTGTGCAGATGTTTGGTTGGTGGATTTATTGCGCTGTAATATGGCATTGATTTTATAAATTAACACTTCCGAATCAAAGGGTTTGGTAAGGTAATCATCTGCACCGGTTTGATATCCTTTTAATATGTCTTCTTTTAATGTTTTTGCAGTTAGAAAAATAAAAGGAATCGCCGGATTTAATTCTTTTATGTTTTTTGCAATAGTAATTCCATCGACATTGGGGAGCATAATATCCAACACACACAATTGGTAGTTTCCTGAATGAAAAGTTTGCAGGGCATGCTTTCCATCGTCTACCCAGTCAACAGAAAAATCGTTCATTTCCAGATACGATTTAAGTACAGAACCAAAATTATGATCATCTTCAACCAACAATATTTTTGCTTTATCTGTCATTTTTACGAATGATCAATTGGAATTGAAATGATAAATTCTGAACCAATTCCCGGATTGCTTTCTACTTCGATTTTACCACCCATTGCAAGAACAACAGCCTTCACATAACTCAAACCCAATCCAAACCCCTTTACATTGTGAATATCACCTTTGGGTACGCGGTAAAACTTGTCAAAGATTTTATGCTTTTCCTCTTTTGTCATGCCCACGCCATTGTCTTTTATTAGTATACTGAATAATTTATTTGTATTCCTTGTAGAAATCATTACATCCGGCTTGTCTTTCGAATATTTCAAGGCATTATCTACTAAATAAGCAATTATAGTTTTTAATTGAGTTTCATCTGTATCAATAACACAATTACTTGCTTCGAACTCAAAATTTATTTCACCTTCTTGTTTTTGGATTTGTAGTTCAAACTGCTTTACAACCTGTTGTATGATCTCATGCATATCTGCCGGTTCAAACTTGAAAGCAAAATCTTGCTTGTCTATTAACGACATTTGAAGGACATTTTCTACTCTTGAATTCATTCTTTTATTTTCTTCATCAATGATGCCTGTAAAATGTTTTATCTTTTTAGGATCGCTGATGACTTTAACATTATTAATGGAGTCGACTGCCAATGAAATTGTTGCAATGGGAGTTTTGAATTCGTGGGTCATATTATTAATGAAATCCGATTTTATTTCAGATAACTTTTTCTGCTTTAATATGATTCGGATTGTGATTAAGAAGGTCAATAAAATAATGATAGTAAATAAACCAGAACCAGAAAGCAATAAAATCATCGATTGAAGGATATGGGCCTTTTTATCAGGGAAGTTTAAAAGCAATAATTCAGGTTTGTTAAAAATATTCTCAGG
>DAOVYU010000372.1 GCA_030635465.1 Bacteroidales bacterium
ATGGATCAACACAAAATAATATTTTTATGAAATTTGGAGTACATCTCGGTTTACTCATCCTGAGAATATCCGCGGGAGTTCTAATGTTGTTTCATGGCATAGCAAAAATTCCGGAAGGAGTTGGTTTTATACAAGATACACTTCTGGAAAACGGATGGCCCGGATGGTTTGCTTACGGAGTATATATTGGAGAAATTATTGCACCATTGTTACTGATCGTAGGATGGCGTACCAGGTTTGCGGCTTTTATTTATGCCTTTAACATTTTATTTGCCACCTTATTGGTCCATTCCGAAGATTTGTTTACAATTGGTCAACATGGAGGATGGGCAGTTGAATTACAAGCCCTGTATTTTATTGCTGCTTTTGTTTTAGTTTTTACCGGAGGAGGAAAGTTCGCTGTTTCTAAATCATCATTCGGAGATTAATATATCCAGGGTATCAGCCGCCACGTATGCTGTTTATAATCCTCATATCTTTTAAAGGATTGCAACAAAAGCTGTTCTTCATAGGATAGCTTTAATACAAGATTTACAAGAAATATTCCAAATACCAGGATTCCCCAATTTGTAGTATGATAGAATACAACTGGTGTTAAAAATAATAGCAATGCCAAATACATGGGGTGCCTGATGAATCGATAAGGGCCTATATTGATTAAACTGGATCCATTTCTAGGAACAGGAGTAATGTTAAGTTTACTTTTCGACATTACCAATATGGCCCATATTCCTAAAATAATTCCCAACAATTGAATTCCGAGAGAAATTTTATTTCCAGTAAACACTGAAAATGCCAATAGCAAATAGGCCATTGTTATATATTGAATAAGAGTAAGTATTGATGATTTTAAATTAGCCATAAAAATTAGTTAATCATGCTATAAACACAAATTATCAGCTAAAGTTCAGATAAACTAATTTTTAGTAGCTTTGTTTAAACCCCGAAGACATAATTTATCCGTAAAACATAAACATCAACTCATGTTACATCGCAGAGATTTTTTCAAAATTGGTTCATTGGGAATATTATCAACCTTGCTTCCAGGACTTACAGCTTGTACTCAGGAAAAAGGTAAAATAATCGCTTTTACTGACGAATCCATAAACCCTGATTTTCAATTGTCAGAATTGACCATTTCACAACTTCAGGAGAAAATCGCATCTGGTGAATTAAGTTCACAAAAAATCACCGAGATGTATCTTCAAAGGATCGAAGATATTGATAAAAATGGCCCTAAATTAAATTCAGTTATTGAAATTAATCCTGATGCTATGTCTATTGCCAAACAAATGGATGAGGAGCGTAAACAAGGAAAAATCAGAGGTCCGTTACATGGAATTCCAGTAATGATCAAGGATAATATTGACACAGCTGATAAAATGCAGACAACTGCCGGATCCCTGGCTCTCGTTGGAACTATTGCAGCAAAGGATTCCTACGTAGTAAAAAAATTAAGGGAGGCAGGGGCAGTGATCATAGCCAAAACAAATTTGAGTGAATGGGCCAACTTCAGGTCAACCAATTCATCCAGTGGATGGAGCAGCAGGGGAGGACAAACCCGAAATCCATATATGCTTGATAGAAGTCCATGTGGATCTAGCTCTGGATCAGGAGTAGCAGTTTCAGCAAATTTATGCACAGTAGCAATTGGAACAGAAACTGATGGCTCGGTAGTTTGTCCTTCATCTATTAATGGAATTGTTGGAATCAAACCAACCATTGGAATGGTTGGAAGATCAGGTATTATACCCATATCACATTCGCAGGATACTGCCGGACCAATGGCCAGAACAGTTACTGATGCTGCTACCTTACTTGGAGTCTTAACCGGAATTGATCAAGGTGATGAAGTAACAAAAAAAAGTACCAATAAAGCCTTCAGTGATTACACCCAGTTTCTTGATTCAAATGGACTCGAAGGCAAAAGAATGGGCATTGACCGAAGCAATTTTGGATTCCATGATAAAGTGGATGAACTGATAAATAAGAATCTGGAGATAATTAAAATGGCTGGTGCTGTTTTAATCGAGATTGACCAAATAACTACTGAAAAATTTGACTGGGATGATGAAATGCAATTGCTCCTTTTTGAGTTTAAACACGATTTGAATAAATATCTCAGCAAACGAGGACATAGTAATATGAAAACTTTGAATGATTTGATTCAATTCAATATTGAAAATAAATCAACCGTAATGCCTTATTTTGGCCAGGAGATATTTACCAGGGCCCAGAAGAAAGGAGATTTAAATTCTGCTGAATATCTAGAAATAAAATCAAGAATCGATCAGATAGTCCGTAAAAATGGTATTGACAGGGTTATGAAAGAACATCAACTAGATGCTATTATCGCACCTACAACCAGTCCTGCCTGGACCATTGACCTGGTAAATGGTGATCATTATATTGGGGGTTCTTCAGGTCTGGCAGCTATGGCTGGTTATCCAAACATTACAGTCCCTGCTGGATATGTTGAAGAATTACCTGTTGGCATTTCATTTTATGGTGCTGCATGGGCAGAGCCCAAACTGATCGGGATCGCATATGCATTTGAACAGCTTACAAATTCAAGAAAGTTACCTGAACTTAAACCAACAATGGAGTATTAAATCATAATGGTACGCTGATTCTTATTAACATTTTCTCAACAAACCCATGTACTCTTTTTATTAATGTGTAGTTTTAACTTTTCAGGTTAAACAAGGAGTATTTTCAATTTAATACAAAAGGAACATTTTTATGGGAGGCTTTTTTGGTACCATTTCAACATCCGATTGCGTTCACGATTTATTTTACGGAACTGATTACAATTCACACCTCGGAACAAAAAGCGGAGGATTA
>DAOVYU010000283.1 GCA_030635465.1 Bacteroidales bacterium
CTGCCTATGATGCTTCATTTGTTGTTTCTAATGCAGAGGTTGATCAATACCTTGCTGTATATCCCTATGGTGTAACAAAGCCTGCCCTGGAAATGATCTATGATCAATTGTGGATAAATGGCTTTTTCAATTGGTGGGAAGGTTGGTCAAACTGGAGAAGAACAGGATTTCCGGCGTTGATTCCTACCAATCATAATAGCAATGTTACAGGTGGGCAGATTCCCAGGAGACTGCTTTATCCTAACTCAGAAATTGCCACTAATTTTGAAAATATGTCAGCAGGCACATCACCCAATGACTATCTCACTCGGGTTTGGTGGGATGGCGGATCCGAATAATTCCGGATTCGCTTAATAAGCGATAATCAAAAAGGCTCCTGATATTGATCAAGAGCCTTTTTTATTGCTGAATGTGGCTATTTTAGTAATATATTTTTTAGTGATTTTAACACGTACTTTATGAGCCTGAAGAATAGAAATTGTATTTCCTGAACCCAAAAACGACGATACTAATCAATTTTAGAATAGGACAAAGATATCATATTGATCAATCGGACTATTCCAAAGGAAAAACACCATTACCCCTAGATCCCATGTAAGCCCCCCAAACCGGATCTTTTCTAGTTTTAATATGGGTAGAAATACGTTTAACCTTCATTCCCAAAAATGCCAGGATATTGGAATTTGGACTGAAATATTGGCAATATACAATATCAAGATATCCATCTTTATCGAGGTCGCTAATCCATGGAGTAGTAAAAATATTTTTAAACCCTTGCTGTTGATCAATTATAAAATTAGTATTATTTCTAAAATCAATGGCAATTAACTTATTAATTATTGAGCCGCTAATTCTTTCTACATACCCAATACTACAGTCATACTCATTGATGCTGATTATTGCTTCATCATACCCATCATTATTTAAATCATATATGACAGGAGAAGAAAATCCAGTGCACCCAATTGAATCAATATAGGCAATCTCGCCATTTTTGCCATCAAGCATTATTTGCATAGACCCCCTGCTATCAGGCCATTGCCCTCTACTAACAAATGTGAAAAAATCCGGTATTTTATCATTTGTAAAAAAACCTACTCCAAAACTATTGCTTGATTCTGTACCTTTGATTTTATTTTTCCAAATGATTGAATTATCGGTGCCATCAATTGCAAAAATTGTACTGGCATGAGAAATAGCTACAATATCAAAAAAACCATCCTGAGTAATATCTGCAGCAACAGGAGGCGCTATAAATCCATGTCCAGCTTCAGAAGCTATAATTTTTGCTTTGGCCAGACCGGTATCCATAAAATCAGATAGTAAAATTTTGTAAAGATTTCCATCGATAGTTTCTCCTCCTGAACCAAAAATAATAGTATGATCATCGCTTTTGGGTTGAGAAAAACAAATTGGTGACATATACGATTCCTTTCCATCCGGCATGGTGTCTGCGGCAATTACTTGCCCATTTTTAGTGTCTATAACCATCAATACTCCAGGATATCGTTCTTTTTCTGAGTTTGCCGGAGCTTTTACGTTGCCTCCATTAACAGCTATTAAATCCATTATACCGTCATTATTTTGGTCCGGAACCAATATTGTATTGTAGAAGTTAAAGCGAGCATTTTTTAATATGGAATCATTCAGATATGGTTCATGATTGTACTTCCAAATCAATTCGCCTGTTTTTCCATTCAGCGCTTTCAAATTCGAGGATCTACCACCTATAATTACATCATCAATTCCATCTTTTGTAATATCATAAAATGTTGCCGAACCAAATACCTGATCAGTGGTTTCTTGTTGCCAAAGTAGATCACCATTAATACCATTGAAAGCCAGAATTCCTTTCTCGCTGTGTTGATATTCATTTTCACCGGCGCCAAGTACTAAGTCGAGTATTCCATCCTGATTTAAATCAGTTGCACGAAGAGAAGATTGCGATCCGATCTTATAAAATTTTTTATCCCAGATCAACTCACTTTTTTTCTTTGAACAATTCTGAAGAAGAATTAGAAGAGAAAAGGCTGCTACAGACAGTAGAAATGTCTTTTTGAATTGTTTCAATATCATGGTTTTATTTAATGAAATTTGGAGAAAGTAAATTTAACTAATACTTCATGCTCTCCAAAAATACTTTTAAGAGAAAAACATTGTAGAACTATTGAAGTAAAATAAGAATAGATCTTAATTTGATCGGCGAAAAACGATATTAAAAAAGCAACAGTTCTACTAATACCAACAGTGTTACAATATCCTTATGCCTTTAGCCGTAAATGGTAATAAAATATCATCTTCAGGATCCAATTCAGTAGCCATAATATTTAAACTGTTAATATCGCAAACTTTGAAAGATTGACGCGTATTTAGTTTATTTGAAATCAACAGGTTTGATTAAAGCAATTTGATTATTCCATACCCTCAAATGGATATGCAGATGAAACGTGAAAAATAGTAACCTAGGAAGCTTCGTAATATTAAAAAATTCAGGAAGTGATTTAATGTAGGTTTAATACAATTGAAATGGATCAATCTCCAAATGATTGATCAGGGAGAAAAAATTGAAAAATAATATTATCTACTCATCTCAATTAATTCACCCGAATCCAGGACGTAATACTTAGTATGAGGATCTACTGATTTCTTTAACGGTATAAATTTAATCTTAGTAGATTCCAGTTCTTTTTTTCTCTTGAATGGCTTTACAAAATTGGTTAAAAATACGACCATCCAAACTAGCGATATCAGGTAAAGTATAAATAAGATCATAGTGCGTTACATTTAATTATATGCGATTCATTTTATATTGTTCGATAAAAGTAATCCTGCCATTAGGATCAAACTAATAAAGTAAAATGGTCACAGCACTCTTGTAAGATTTTAATATTTAAGTCAGCAAAATGGAATCTTTTTTTAATAATTTATTTTGAATTCCAACATAACAATATATACTTCTACCGAAGTAATAAGTAACCTGTTGCTTTAACTATGTCGCCTTAAGTAGCTTTGCCACATTGCTTTATAATCCCTTTCTTTTTCGAGCATATTTAATATTCAGATTGCAAAACTTTTTTTACAATAAAAAATATAATAAAAATGAGACTTATTTTACATGTATAAATAATAATAGGGATGATTATTAATTGCAATTTACATTCAAAAACCTCCCCTTATTGATCATGACAAATATTTTCTCCATAGAAAAACACTAATTTCTGGATTGCAGTTGTTTGTATTTTGTTTTTTATAATTTGTATTATTCTAATATTTCTCTAATTTCTTATAATTATTAATGTCTTGCATGGCATGAAGGTTGACTTTACATTTGAGGCAGAATAAGAATAACAGATTGAGATTATGAAATTAGATGTGGGTTTACTAAAGGTGATCTGCGAAACTGCAGGCGCTCCGGGATTTGAAAAACAAATACGAGATTTAATCATTGGAATAATAAATCCATATGTTGATGAATACCACATTGATAATCTTGGCAATTTGGTAGCCTTTAAAAAAGGTTTGGGGAAGAACACTGAACAAAAAGTGATGGTC
>DAOVYU010000094.1 GCA_030635465.1 Bacteroidales bacterium
AATATTATTTTACCATAAAATATGTCGTTAGCTGTCTTTACCATTTCTACACTATTTTTTCCGGGCCATGTCCCATTTTATCATCAATCCATTTGTTATTTTCACAATGTTCAGTTAACACCAGTTCAATAAATTCCACTATTTTATTTCTGTCCTTCAATTTATAGATCAGGTGGACATTTGGTCCGGCATCTAAAGTAAAAGCCGCAAAAGTATTATTTTCCTTTCTGAATTTTTTAATTTTCTGAATAATTTCCCAGGTGTTTTGGTTCAAAAGTGAATAACCATTGGATGAACTCATCATTAAAGCATGTAAACTCAAGGCTTCATTTTCAATGACATCGACAAACGTTTGTTCATCATTTGATGCTATGGCTTTTAGAAGTTTTTCTAAATTTTCATTTGCCTGTTTGTATCTTGAATCAGCATATGGATGATCTATCATCAAATTGTGTCCCATCGAACTGCTAACTTTCTTTGATTTGCTACTGGTAATTAAAATAGCATCACCAAGACCCAAAAATTCCGAATGTATGTTATTGTTATAGGCAATAGCTAATTCATCTGATGATTCTGAAACAAATGCTGACTGACCCCAAACACTATAATTTTCATAAACTGATCTTGCAGCACTTCCCGATCCTAACCTTGATAAAAATGAAGCCTTTTCAAAAAAAGTCTTTTCTTCATACAATGTACCAAACATTTCCCTTTCTATGGAAACCAGACACAATGCCAATGCACTCATAGCTGAAGCTGAAGATGCAATTCCTGCAGAATGGGGAAAAGAATTTGAACTTTCAATTTTAAATGCCAGATTTTTAATAAATGGTATAAAATCGATTATTCCCTCAAAATAAGATTTGATGCGATTTTCAAATGCTTCATTTCTTTTATTTTCAAACAGCAATTCAACTTTAATATCCAGATTTTCGTTGAAGCTATAGTTAACTAGTGTTTCAGAAAATGAATTCCTAAGGGCAAAACTCATAGAAGGATTCTGAGGTAACTGCACCTCACGTTTGCCCCAATACTTTACAAGAGCTATATTGGAAGGACTTTTCCAACCAACTGACTGAACTCCTACAAACCTTTTTAGGTTTTTGAGATATTCAGCCTTTTCCCTGTATGTATTTTCTAGTTTCACTTGCTTTTAATTAGCTCATCAAATGAAAATATTGTATCAATATTTTTTTCTTCTAAATAACGTTTTAGTTTCTTTTTTGAATCGTGCCATGTCATCATTGCAAAATCTCCACCCCACGCTCCCAATGATTTAACTTCTCCATCCAGATCTTTAAACCTGGCTTCTTTTACTCTTTTTTGTTTTAGAACTGATGAAATTATCAATTCATGCTCTTTCAAATAATATTCAAAATCATTCAGAGTTCCTGCACAGGCAATGTGTCTGCTTAAGTCAGAAATAAATTTAGTTTCATTGCTAAATAATTTTTTTCTTGATTTAAACTGATCAACACTAAAGGCTGAATCCTGTTTCTGTCCCAGGTAAATAAAATAAATCTGGTCTTTATAATGCGGGTCAAAATTTACCTTTTCTATTGTAAAACCAATCTTTTCCTTCTTAAAAAATAAAGGCCCACTTTCCCTTGCAGCTACTACATCATAACCTGAACCTGAAGAAATTTTTAAGTGTAACTCATAAGGATCTATTTCAGCCCAAAAAGCAATATTTGACAATAATGTTGAGCTGCTCCCAAAACCCCAATGAAACTTAAATTCTGAATTGGTAATTACATTGGCAAACTTCAAATTTGTTGCAAACTCTGGATTTAGTTCATTCGCCATTTTTAAAATACCAATCAATTTCTCTGCAATTGGCTGATCAGTTGATTCAATAACATCAAAGAACTTAGTATCAATTTTTCCTTTAAACCACAGTTTATCTTGTTCATAGGTTTCCCAGGTGAGGGTATTCTGATTACCCTCCTTTATTACTTCAAGAGATTGCCCGTAAGTTAAAGGAACGGTAAGTGAAGTAGCACCATTCAGTACCAGATATTCTCCTGCAATAAGCAGTTTTCCGTGAGAATAATACTTCATTATTTACCTGCGTATACGATCTTTTTATTTACAATCGGTTCTCTTAAGGATTTTATGAAAACATCTACAGCACTATAGGATACTTTCTCTTCCTCAAAATGAGCCTTTGCTTTTTCTTTCTCAATTTCAGTTGCGTCAAATTGATTTAAAATATTCAAAAGATGCATTTTCATGTGACCTTTTTGAATGCCTTTAGTTACAAGTGATTTGATTGCACCAAAGTTATTTGCCAAACCAACAGAAGCAGTAATCCTCATTAATTCCTTTGCATTTGGATTTCCTAACAATTCCAGGGATTTTTTAGCCAGCGGATGAAGACCAGTAAGACCTCCAACGGTTCCCAAAGCCAGAGGGATTGTTAATGTATATCGAAACTTTCCATTTTCAATTTTAACATCAGTCAAACTGGTATATTTGCCAGTGCGGGATGCATAAGCATGCCCACATGCTTCAATGGCCCTGAAATCATTTCCAGTTGCCAGTGCAACAGCATCAATGCCATTAAATATTCCTTTGTTATGCGTAGCTGCCCTGTAAGTGTCAACCTGGGCAATTTGAACAGCCTTTTCAAATTTACTGGCAAACTGCTCGCCTGTTAGCTCTTCATCTATTTTCCCAAGTTTATCAATCTCACATTCGGCCCAAACCTTTACAACACAATCTGGAGTGTAATTTGATAAGATAGACATGATAACTTCACAATCTCTTTCTTCATCATTAAAATATGGACTTTTCAGGAAAAAAGCCTTCAGCTCAATTGCAAATTCTTCCAGGCAGGAATTGATGAAATTTGCACCCATTGAATCTACAGTTTCAAAAGTTGCTTTTATCTGATAATAACCTGGAATATCTGCATTTTTATCTACCAGTTCAATATCAATAATTCCTCCGCCTCTTTTTTGCATGTTGGCAGTAATATCCTGGGTGCTTTCAATTAATCGATCTTTTAAATCAGGCATTAATGTCTTGAGCTTTTCCACATTGCCATTCCAGATAAAGTGCACCTGACCAATTTTGGTAGTAGAAATTATCTCCGTATGAAAACCGCCTTTATCCGACCAGAATTTTGCTGCCTTAGATGCAGCAGCAATAACAGAACTCTCCTCAATAACCATCGGTACATGATAAACTTTGTCATCAATCACAAAATTTGGTGATATTCCATAAGGAAAGAAAAAATTAGAAACAGTATTTTCACTGAATTCATCAATAATTTTCTGCTTGTTTTCATCGTCATGATAAAAACTCTTTAATTCCTCCACAAAATCAGCCGGATTCTCAAAATGATTTGAAATATAATCTAATTTCTGATCTTTGGTCAATTTTGAAAACCCGCAAATGATCTCTTTTTCTTTCACACTATTAAATGTTTTCTGATTTAACTAATATGTAACTTGCGGCATACGTTTTTCAGCCCGCAAAGATACATTTATTAGTTTAATTGCTTTATAAACAACAACAAAATAAAAATGTTTAATTTATTTTAAAAACACTTAAACAAAGAATAAAAAATTAACTTCTATCTTTGGCAATTATTTTCAATTCTTTTGATGCAAAAAACAGATGTTTGTATAGTAGGTGCAGGTCCTTCAGGAACAATAGCCGCATTATTCCTGGCTAAATTCGGAATCAATTGTACACTTGTTGATAAAGCTATTTTTCCCAGGGATAAAATTTGTGGAGATGGGATAAGCGGTTGGGTAGTTACTATTTTAAACGAACTTGACAAAGACCTGTTAAATCGACTTACTAAACAACCCTTTCTTCTGCCTTCTTTCGGTATTAGATTGGTTGCACCGAACCACAAATCCCTTGATCTTCCTTTTCTTGAGGACAATCGTACCGGTTCAGATATTCCTCCTGGTTTTATTGGAAAACGCTTTGATTTTGACAACTTCTTAATTGATGAGGTTAAAACCAAAAAGGAGATTGAATTACTGGAAAACACTGAAATAATTGGCTACTCAAAAGAAAAAGATGGAATTAGATTGCGAACAAGTGATGAAACTGAAATTTACAGTAGGATAGTCCTTTTTTCAAATGGGGCCAACTCAAAGTTTATGCAGGACCCAGGTGGTATATACAAATCCAAAAGTCATATCATGACTGGTCTAAAATCATACTATTCAGGTGTAACAGGATTTCATGAGCAAAATTATGTAGAGCTGCACTTTTTAAAAGATATATTGCCGGGTTATTTCTGGATTTTCCCATTGCCCAATGGTTTAGCTAATGTCGGTATCGGATTAGATCAGGAAAGGATTAAAAAGAAAAAGCTGAACTTAAAAAATATAATGCTGGAAGCCATCGAAACAGTTCCTTATTTAAAAGAGCGCTTTAAAGATGCAGAGATGGTTTCAAGAATACAAGCGTTTGGTTTGCCTTTATGGGATGGTAAACGTTTTATTTCAGGTAATCACTATATATTGACAGGTGATGCTGCAAGTTTGATTGATCCGGTTACAGGAGAAGGAATGGGTCATGCTGCGATAAGTGGAATGTATGCAGCAGAGCAATGTAAACGATCTTTAGAATCAAATGATTTCTCAGCTAATTTTATGCGAAATTATGATAAGCAGGTATATAATAGAATTGGTAAAGAGTTGAAAATTAGCAGTAAAATTGTACACTTTATTAAATATCCGTGGTTGTTTAATATGGTTGTAAATAAGGCAAATAACAGTTCATTATTGAAAGAAAAACTAACCCTGGCAATGACAGATCTAGAAGTGAGAAAAGAATTGAATAACCCTTTGCTGTATTTAAAGATATTAATGGGTAAATAATTGATGTATGGCTAAACAAGAAGGAAAGAAACAGCAAGTCAGGTCGATGTTTAACAACATTGCTCACCGTTATGATTTTTTAAATCATTTTCTTTCAGCCGGTATTGATTACAGGTGGAGAAAAAAAGCCATTAAAATCATCAGGGAGAAAAATCCCACTACTATTTTGGATGTTGCAACAGGAACCGGAGATCTTGCTATTGCAGCACTTAAAATTCATCCCAACAAAATCACAGGCATCGATATTGCTGAGGATATGCTTGCAGTTGGGAATATTAAACTCAAAGAAAAAGACCCAAATCATATTATCTCACTTGAAAAAGGAGATTCCGAAAATTTAAGATTTGAAGATAAAAGTTTTGACGCCGTAATGGTAGCATTTGGTGTTCGGAATTTTGAAAACCTTGAAAAAGGATTGTCAGAGATGTATCGGGTTTTAAACAAAGGTGGACAGGTGATGATCCTTGAATTTTCAAAGCCAAAAGCCTTTCCGGTTAAGCAATTGTATGCATTTTATTTTAAATACATTCTACCTTCACTTGGAAGAATGATTTCAGGGGATCAGGCAGCCTATACTTATCTACCGGAATCAGTTAGTGAATTCCCGGATGGTGAAAATTTTCTGACTATCTTACAAAATGTAGGATTCAAACAGGTTGCTCATAAATCATTAACATTTGGGATTGCATCTATTTATACAGGAACAAAATAAACATTATGAATAACAAATTTACTGAACCGAAAGCCATTCTAAAAAAACACAAAACTCATGCATGTTTTTTTTGATTGGACACTCGGTCTGTTGTTGGTATTTTCACTACTCAATATTAGGTACTTTTCAGCATTGCTATTTCACCAATACTTTCCAATAACTACCACCAGCC
>DAOVYU010000245.1 GCA_030635465.1 Bacteroidales bacterium
GATTTCCGGCCTGAAAAATGAACCACGTTCTTCACCTGCATCCAGTGTGGCAATTCTTGCCCAAATTCCCTGTTCGCTGTTATCAATAATTGGTAATCGCACTAAAATACGGTCTTCTTTATCCGGATCTTCGAGTTGTGTTACAATTGCTATTTGTAATCCGTTAACAGCTGCAAACAATCCTGAAGCCGGTGTATCGTTAATATCTACAGTTTCGGAAAACCATTTTGGATTAATCCCAAACTGGGCATCAACCGTCCAGTTACCTTCAGTAATCTGGTGACGAACAGCCGATATATAAACTTTCCCGCTAAATCGATCACCTACACCTTCCACTTTAATTATAGTGTTAGGTTTAACATCAGGAATTCCCTGGAATTTTACTCTTCCCCTGATTTTTGCTAATTGACTAAAAAGAGATTTCGCATCAGCCCATTCCTGAAGTTCCACATCGGGAGTACCTCCACCACTTCTCAATTCAAGGTTTTCTAAATTAATTACAGATGACAAATCTCCGGTTTCAATATTTCCGTTTAAACTCACCGCAGGATCATTTGCCTCTACCTCAATTAATTCCTGATCAGCAGCATTCCAACTGTAAGAGGTTACTTTTGCAAACTGATTTCGGGCATCAATTTCAGCATCAAAATCCAGTAGAGTTGCCCCATAAGAAACTGTTTCCAATTCGTCCTGCTCGATATCTGGCTTTTGAACAATAATTTTACCATCATCAACTATACAAACTTTTCCGTTGGCTTGTGCCCGTGTAACACAAAAATCCCAATCTGAAACATTGTATTGCACCAATTCCACATGCTGTACATTAGTAGCTTCAATATCTTTATCCAAACTATAAGTGTCAATTATTTCTTCAAGAATATCACTATCCTTGCTTTCATAGAAGTATTTACTTTTTCTGCCAATGGTAAGTTTTACAGCTTTATCTTTACATTCGACTATTAGAAAAGACTGATTAGGTCTAACTTTCAAATTATGCTTTATAACTATTCCTTTAAAAATTGTTTCTTCGTCGGAATGATAACCAGCCTTGATTTCAATTTCTTTTCCAGGAATTAGAAGGTTCTGGTTACTTAATGCAAAATCCTGATTTGATGGATCACCATCCAATAAAATAATTTTTGCAGTTGGAATACGGTTAATCTCCTTTTCCACAACAATATTCATTACTGAATACGTGCTGGAAAGTTCTTCCCCTTCTATTAGTATCTTATGAGTAACTAAATCGGCTGATTTAGATGTGTTTATTACTTCCTTTTCACTCATTTAACCGTTACATTTCTAATTGGTGGAAATATAATTTTTTGCCCAACCTCCAATTTTCTGAAATTGGTAATTTTATTTGCTTTTGCCACTTCCAGGTAATATTTTGAATCTCCGTAAATACGAAAAGTCATTAAAGGCAATGTGTCACCTTCTTTTATTATCCTCACATGAGTTAAATCCGGAGAACTATTCTTTTCTTTGGCTACCCTGAGATTATCTTCAACAAAACCTTTAAATTTTGCTTTTGCCACAGCTCGCAGAGGAGTTCCATCAGCTTTAAATAGTTTAAAAGTGATATCCATTTCAACCAGGCTGCCTTTAAAAAGCAGTGTACCCCAAGAAATAATTAAATAATTGGGTTTATGTTCATCACCATTGTAATCAAAAACTACTTTTTTAAACTTTTCAACATCATCGATAACACCGCCTCCATCATCTTTAAAAGTTTTATTATCCTCTGAACCAGCTTTACCATAATCAGTAATTACACCGGTACGATCAAAAACAAACTCCAGATCAAGGTCTTCGGGCAGAGCTCTGTTAAATTTTGGCGCAGATGCACTGGTTCCTGAAGACTGGTCTTCATTTTGTTCAATTTTGTATTTAAAAGTATAATTCTCAGGATTCAGAAGTGTTTTAAATTCACCTTCAGAAACTTCTTCTGAAAACTTTTCATCTTTGAAAGCTTCTATTTTTAATTTAATCAGTTCTCCACTCATATTACCTATCCTGGGTTTTTGAAATATTCTCCATTACCTGTTCGATGCAGACTTCAATTATTTTATCGGTTTCTTCCTTCTTCATTTTGGTTTCGGAAGCAGAAACATTGGCTTTTTCCTCTACATTTATTTTTATATGTAATTCTTTAATTTCTATTGGCATCAGCTTGACACTTTGAAATAATTATAAGATAATTCCAGTGTTTCAATTACGAGTTTATTTTCTTCTGCATTAAAATCACCTACATCCCATTTTACCGGATAAGCATTTACAATATTCCAATTTAATATTGGTTCGTGCTCTTCATTAAGTAATTTAACGATGAGGTCTGTAGGTGTAATATCAAAGTTCTCCAAAGCATTTCTGCACCATTCTATAACTCCCGAATCAATTAACAACCCTCTTTTTAGTACTAAATTAGGATACCTTGTTCTTACCGGCATTTTATGCTTAAACCTATTTTCTCCACCTTCAGCAATTTCTTCTGTTTCTAAATCTACTGAAAGACCAGAAACAGACTGAAATTGATGATCATTTTTTTTTGTAGAAATTCCAAGGAATTCTACTTTAAAGTGAAAACCAATAGGTGGATAATACGATGCCATTACTCAAGTAATGATAATTTTTCGTGAGCAAACTCAGCAGTTTCAATTGCAATTTCATTACCATCAGCCTTAAGGTCTGTAGACTGGATCTTTGTAATGTACGCACGTTCTGCTTTCCAGTTTATTACAGGCTTATGATTTTCATCTAATAAGCTAATGGTTAAATCGCCTCTAAACTCTTCGTTGCTTTCTTGAAAATATACCGTTTTTACCCATTGTTTATAAAACTCAGCGCTCTTATCTGCAAATGATCCTCGCTTAATAGTAATATTGCTGTACTTAGATAGTCCAGGTTGCTTAGTTTTATGATATTCGATATCAGCTCCGGCTCTATATTCTATCATTTCTCTTTCAAAATCTAATCCTGAGACTTCTGTACAATTAAATTCTGTGTCTCCAAATTTCACTCTAAAATGAAACTTTGGTAATGCATATGTTTTTGCCATGATTTATTTTTTTTAATTATTATTTAATTAATTATGCCTCCTGCATTTTATGAGAGAATTTTAATATAATGAACTCAGCAGGTCTAACTACCGCCATACCAATTTCAATTATCATATACCCATCTAAAATATCATTAGCAGTCATTGTTTCACCTAAACCAACTTTTACGTAAAATGCTTTATCGGGTGTTGGTCCTGCAAGTGCTCCGGCTCTCCATTGTAATGACAGGAAGTTATCGATCATTGCTTTAACAAGTACCCAAGTATTTGCATCGTTGGGTTCAAAAACAAATTGTTCGGTTCCTTTTTTAATTGACTCTTCGGCCATATTAAAAAACCTTCTTACAGAAATATATCTCCACTCTTTATCGTTACCTGCCAGGGTTCTCGCGCCCCATACAAGTATTCCTTTCCCTGTAAAAGCTCTGATAGCATTTATTGATTTGCCTGCAGTAGTATCAACATTTAAACTTTTTTGATCTTCGTGTGTAACTTGTAACGACGGCTGAACAACATAATTCAGGCTAACATTTGCAGGTGCTTTCCATACACCCCTACTGCTATCTACCTTGGCATATATACCTGCCATAGTACTACTAGGTGGTAACTCCAGTGGTAGATTTCCAATTTCAGTAAGTATTTTATTGTATATGACATTGTCTACAGAAGCTACATCGCTTAACTTTCTGCCATGTAATGCACCATTGTTTTTATCCAGTGCCCCTACCTTTCTAATTTCGATAGCAAGATTTGATAGATTGGTAACAACGTTTGCAAATGCATTAACTGTTGAAGTAATTCCTGTCTGTGTATTTAATGGTGTATATGTTTCTAGTTTTTTAAGCTCCAGGTCAA
>DAOVYU010000158.1 GCA_030635465.1 Bacteroidales bacterium
AACTCAGGAAAGTAAAGTTTTTCACGGGCAATCTCTTCAGGGTAAACAAAATATTTAATAATCCCGTAGCAGCCTAATTCATTCTGATGGTTATATAACTCTGTTTCTACCAAAGCCAATCGTTTGGCAACTTCTTTTATTCTTGCCTTCAGTAATATTTTTCCTTTATCAACGAATACGGTTTTTTTATATCTCAGATCAATATTTGCTGTAACACCTGCTGTTTTCAATTTAATCTGAATACACCAACTGGCAATTTCATCCAATAAAGTAGCTTGAATACCACCATGCAAAACTGATTTATATCCTCCAAAATGTTCTTTAGGCTCCCATTCGCATATTACATCATCACCGTCTTCAAAAAACTCCAATTGTAATCCAAGGTGGTTATCTGGCGAACAGCCAAAACAATTATAACCATCCATTTTTGCATAAGGGTTGAGAATTTTTCTTTTACTCTTAAAATCATTTTTCATAAACTACTTATTCAATTGCATTTCCATCTTTAAATTGAGTAGTTTTAATTAAAGTACCCTGCGGATTATATTCCAACCACTCTCCTTCTTTTTTACCCACAATATAAAAACCTGTAATCTTCACCTTTCCAGTAGGATAAAACTCTTTATGTTCGCCTTCCATAACATTATCAAGGTAATTTTCCATTATCATGACATTCCCATTGGGGTAGAACGTTTTATTAACTCCATTAAAATTGCCATCTTTGTATGAATATTCAGCTATCACTTTATTTTTGTTATCATACCATTTAGACAGGCCATTCTTTTTACCTTCTTTGTATTGCGATTCTTCCTGAACCTTACCATTATCATAATACAAATATTTCATGCCATTAATCTGACCTTGAACATATTTTGCCTTCAATGTTAATTTATTTGATTTAGAGTATTCCATTTTCCATCCATGCAATACACCTTCTTTATAGTAACTTTGTTTTGAAATATGTCCTTTCCTGTCAAATACAATAAAAATACCTTGTTTAACTCCATCTTTGTATGATGCTATTTTTGAGATAGAGCCATCTCTTAATTCAGTTACCCACGTACCATCTTTTTCACCATTTACATAATATCCCTTTTCGGTATTGGCACCTATGGTTTTTTCAAAATATCCATCTTGCTGAGCCAGGGAAACATTAGAGAGAAACAGGAAAATCCCAGTAATTGTTAAAATAATTTTACATTTCATAACCTCATTTTTTTTGATTCATTAGAGAGGCAAAAGTAAAAAAAGTAATTTTTAAAAGCGAATTTCTAAATTAATAATAATGAAACTGGTTTAAATCAAATTTTTTATACTTTTGCAGCTTTAAATTTCAGCATGCGGATGTGGCGAAATTGTTCCGAAAAAGCAGAAATCTTTGATTTTATACTTTTTCGAGAATCCCTGAAAGTTTAAACAAAGTAAAGGGATTTGAACTTTTGGGAGTAGACGCACTAGCATCAGTATACTTTTAAAATACTGTTCTTTTAATTAACGCGGATGTGGCGAAATTGGTAGACGCGCTAGACTTAGGATCTAGTGTCGCGAGACGTGGGGGTTCGAGTCCCTTCATCCGCACAAAAAATCCGGGATAGATACTATCCTGGATTTTTTATTTAATACACTCCGCAAAAACTCTGAACACAGAACTTCTCCGGAGGGGTCCTTTGGACAAACTTCGAACATTAAACTCTCCTACTCCCATGCAACCCTTTTCAACATTAAATTGTTTAGTAATTACAATTGTTGAGTAATATAGAAGAAATAATTGTCTACTTTTGCAGCCCAAAATTTAAAGCGAAAAATAGCATGAAGATTACACAGGAAAGCACTGGAGATTTAACAGCTACAATTAAAATAGAACTGGTTCCGGATGATTACCAGGAACAGGTAAATAATTCATTAAAGGATCTACAAAAAAAATCGACTTTGAAGGGATTCAGGCCTGGTAAAGTACCTTTTGGCCTGATCAAAAAAATGTATGAACAAAATGCAGTTGCCGAAGAAGTAAATAAAGTGATTTCGGATTCACTTAACAATTATATCGTTGATAATAAATTGGAAATACTTGGCTATCCTATTGCTAACATAGATAGAAATTCTGAAGCAGATTTTGAAAATAATAAACAATTTGAATTTTTCTTTGACATCGGATTAAGCCCAACATTTAATCTTGAGTTATCAGATAAAATAAAAGTGGATTATTATGATATTCAGGTTGAAGATAAAATGGTAGATAATTTTCTCGAAGAAACTAAAAAGAGATATGGTAATCCGGTAAATCCTGACAAATTAGAAGACGGTGACCTGGTAAAAGGAGATATTGCTCAAATGGATGAAGCAGGAAATATCATGGAAGATGGTGTTAAAAATGCGACATCACTATCATTAAATTTCCTGAAAGATGAAAAAGTAAAAAAGGAATTTATCGGCAAAGTCAATGGTGATAAAATAAAGTTTAACCCATTAAAAGCTACTAAAAACGAAACCGAAACTGCTTCTATGTTGAATATTAAGAAAGAGGAAACAGATAAATTGGAATCGGATTATGAATTTACAATTACTGAAATCTCACGAATTGAGCCAGCTGAAGTTAATGAAGAATTGTTTATTAAGGTTTATCCAAATGACGACATCAAGGATGCAGAACAATTCAGGGAAAAATTACGTGATGAAGCCAAAGGATATTATCAAAATGAAACAGATAATTATTTTGTCCACCTGACGATGGATAAATTAATTCATGACACAATAATTGAACTTCCTAATGAATTTGTAAAACGCTGGTTAATAACTTCTGATGAAAAAATTACAGAAGAAAATATTGGCCATGATTATGAAAATTATTCAAAATCATTGAAACAACAGCTGATCATCAATAAAATAGCCAAGGATAACGACTTGAAAGTTGAGCAAGAAGATATTAGGAATCACGTGAAAAGTTACTTTGCGAAACAATATATGATCGACGAATCGGATGAAGAAAAGATGAAGCAAATGGATACACTTGTTGATTCAGTACTTCAAAATAAAGACGAAGCCAACAAAATCTTCGATCAATTGTTTGATACTAAAATAAGGGAACTATTTAAATCGACCTTGAAATTAAATAAGATTGAAAAAACATACGAAGAATTTATTAAAATAGCAAACGAACACCAACATAATCATCATCATGAACATAAATAATGAATTTAGGAATTACGCTGTAAAGCATAGAGGAATAAGCAGTCAGTCGTTGGATAAGTATGAATCCATTACCAGCAATTATATTTCACCTACCATCATTGAAGAACGCCAATTAAACATTGCCACTATGGATGTTTTCTCAAGGTTAATGATGGACAGGATCATCTTTTTGGGTGTTCCAATAGATGATTATGTAGCCAATATTATTCAGGCTCAATTATTATTTCTTGAATCAGTTGATGCCAAAAAAGATATTCAAATATACCTGAATACTCCTGGAGGAAGTGTTTATGCTGGTTTGGGAATATACGACACCATGCAATATATCAGACCGGATGTAGCTACGATCTGTACAGGTATGGCGGCATCTATGGGAGCGGTATTACTATGCGCAGGAGAAAAAGGAAAAAGGACTGCCCTACCCCATTCACGCATTTTGATTCATCAACCAATGGGTGGTGCTCAAGGTCAAGCTTCTGATATTGAAATTACTGCTCAACAGATCCAGATATTAAAAAAGGAGTTGTATGATATAATTGCCAAGCATTCGAAACAACCATATAAAAAGATATGGAAAGATGCTGATCGTGATTATTGGATGACTGCTGATGCAGCAAAATCTTATGGAATGATTGATGAAATATTGGTGCGGACTGATAAAAAATAAATCGCAATAAGCAACTTAAAATCAATAACTTTGTATAAATCATAAACAGCTTATCGCATTATGGCTAAGAAAATTGAAAGATGTTCATTTTGTGGAAGGGAGAAATCGCAAACCAACGTGCTTATTGCAGGTCTGGATGCACATATTTGTGATTATTGTGTTACACAAGCGCAAACCATCATAAATGAAGAAATAACCACAAAAACAAAACTTCAGTTCAACAAAATTGAATTACTGAAGCCCAGGGAAATAAAGTCTTACATTGATCAATATGTGATTGGACAAGATGAGGCTAAAATTGTTCTAGCTGTAGCTGTTTATAACCATTACAAACGAATTACCCAACCTGACACCAAGGCAAAAGATGATATTGAAATTGAAAAATCAAACATCATCATGGTAGGTGAAACAGGTACCGGAAAAACATTATTGGCCAGAACTATAGCCAAAATGTTAAAAGTTCCTTTTTGTATTGCCGATGCGACTGTGTTAACGGAAGCCGGATATGTAGGAGAAGATGTTGAAAGTATATTGTCACGTCTGCTTCAGGTGGCTGATTACAATGTGGCTGCAGCTGAAAAAGGTATTATATTTATTGATGAGATAGATAAAATTTCTCGTAAAAGCGATAACCCTTCAATTACTCGTGATGTTTCTGGAGAAGGTGTACAACAAGCCTTGTTAAAATTATTAGAGGGATCTGTTGTAAATGTTCCACCTCAAGGAGGACGTAAGCATCCTGAGCAAAAAATGATTCAAATTGACACGAAGAATATTCTATTTATTTCTGGTGGTGCTTTTGATGGAATAGATAAGATTATTGCATCACGGGTACGGACAAATGTAATTGGCTATTCCTTCAGTAATGAAGCGGAAGCAATTGATAAAGACAATTTATTGCAGT
>DAOVYU010000092.1 GCA_030635465.1 Bacteroidales bacterium
AAACCTTTTAATTTTTATCATGTAAAGTAATTTCTGCAAAGATAATTATGAAGTTGTTAACTCTAGAATCTAATGTTCTCAAAAAGTCCTTTTAGATTATTTAACAATCTTTCAGTTCTTTTGAATATGAATTTGACTAATTTAGCAAACTACCATAAATATGGGAAGAAAGGAAGACAAATATAATCGAAAACGGCTTAACAGCTCTTATATCACCACCATAGTAAGTATAACCCTGGTTTTATTTATGCTTGGATTGCTGGGCTTAATTATACTTCATGCTAAGAAATTAAGCGACTATGTAAAAGAAAACATTGGATTTTCAATTATCATGAAAGAAAATGTTAAAGAAGCCGGTATCATCAAGCTGCAAAAAATATTAGATGCCACCGAATATGTAAAGTCAACTGAATACATCACCAAGGAGGAAGCGGCCAAAGAATTTGAGGAAGAATTAGGTGAAGAATTTACAAGTTTTCTTGGCTACAACCCTTTACTTCCAACTATTGAAGTCCGATTTAAAGCAGAATATGCAAATAATGACAGTTTAACTATTATTAAAGAAAAAATACTGGAGAATTCCAATGTAAAAGAAGTGTTTTATCAGGAATCACTTGTTGATGTCGTCAATAAAAATGTTCGGAAAATAGGCATTATCATATTAGGATTCAGCACATTACTTTTAATTATCGCTATTGCATTAATAAATAATACAATTCGACTGTCAGTATACTCTAAACGATTTTTAATTCGAAGTATGCAATTGGTAGGTGCTACACATATCTTTATAAGTAAACCATTTATCTGGAAAGGAATTTTACATGGAATAATCGGCGCATTAATTGCCATCATGTTATTATCTGGCATTATTTATTTTTCACAACGTGAACTACCGGAACTTATCAATTTACAGGATATTGATTTATTCTTATCATTGTTTGGAATCGTTATTTTATTAGGGGTTTTTATTTCCTGGATGTCAAATTTATTGGCTGTACGAAAGTACATTCGGCTGAAAACAGATTCTCTTTACTATTGATAAACAAAATACTATCTTTGCCCCCGTTTAATGGGTTCTTAATTAGAATAATATGAAACAAAAGAACATAAAAAATCCCGCTGTTCGTTCAGATAAACAAAAATCTGAAACCACAGGATTATCTGAATTTGCCTTTGGAAAACAAAACTATAAGTTATTACTCATCGGTTTGGTACTTATATTGTTAGGTTTTTTATTAATGATTGGAGGTGGCTCTGAAGATCCAAATGAATTTAGTGACAAAATATTTGATTTCAGAAGATTAACTCTGGCTCCTATTCTGATTTTAGCAGGTTATGTTGTTGAGATTTTCGCCATCATGAAAAAACCCAAAGACTGATTTTTAGCTTTACATTAATTATCGAATGTGAAAAGTTTATTCCTTCCAATTTAATTTACATACACTAATTATTCTTTTTATATGGGATGGATTGAAGCATTAATTTTAGGAATATTGCAGGGATTAACCGAGTTTTTACCGGTTAGCAGCAGTGGCCATCTTGAGATTGGCAAAGTTATGTTGGGAGTGAATGCTGAAAAAAGTCTCATTTTCACGGTTGTCGTTCATGGTGCAACTGTATTAAGTACCATTATTGTATTTTGGAAAGATATTTTGATCCTCCTTAAGGGACTTTTTGCTTTCAAATGGAATGAGGAAACAAAATATACTACTAAGCTAGTGGTTTCAATGATTCCAGTAGCATTGCTTGGGTTTACGTTTGCAGATGAAATACAATCGCTGTTTAATGGAAATTTACTTCTCGTTGGATCAATGTTGATGGTGACAGCTCTGATGCTTACTTTTTCGCACTATGCAAAGCAAAAAGAAAAAGAAATATCGTTTGGGAATTCATTTGTAATTGGAATTGCTCAAGCTATGGCTGTGCTTCCCGGAATATCCAGGTCTGGATCAACTATTTCAACCGGCTTATTACTGAACAATAAAAAAGATGGAATTGCAAAATTTTCATTCCTAATGGTACTTGTACCCATAATCGCAGCAAACTTGAAAGATCTATTGGACGGGAAATTATCTGAAAACTCTGGAGTAAGCGCATTTGCACTATTTGTTGGATTTATGGCAGCATTTATTTCGGGTTTAATTGCTTGTAAATGGATGATAGGAATTGTAAAAAAGGGCAAGCTCATTTATTTTGCGATTTATTGTTTTACTGTAGGGATACTATCTATTTCATACTATTTATTTTTCTAATATGGACAGTGCCGCTAATAAATTTCTGGATGGCCAAGTACTACTGATCAATAAACCATATGAATGGACATCATTCGATGTAGTTAAAAAGATTAGAAATACCATATCTCGCCATACTGGTCTTAAAAAAATTAAAGTTGGACATGCGGGCACCTTGGATCCATTAGCAACAGGACTTTTAATTGTTTGCACCGGGAAATTTACAAAACGAATAAATGAATTTCAAAGTCAGGAAAAAGAATATACCGGTACGTTTTTTATAGGTGCCACTACCCCTTCATTTGATAAAGAAACTGAGGTAGACAGCTCTTTTGAAACAAAACATATCACTGAAAATTTATTGTTAGAATCAACAAGGCGATTTATTGGTGAAATTGACCAGATACCACCAATATATTCAGCAGTAAATGTACAAGGTGTAAGGGCCTACACATATGCCCGAAATCAAGAGGAAGTTAAACTGAGTGCCCGAAAAGTTCAAATTAAAACGTTTGAATTAACCAAAATGGTATTACCTCATGTTCAATTCAGATTAGTTTGCAGTAAAGGAACCTATGTTAGATCATTAGCAAGAGACTATGGTAAGGCATTGAACTCTGGAGCATATTTGACTGAATTAGTGCGGACCAGAATAGGTAGTTTTGATGTTACGGAGGCAATAAGCATTGAAGAATTTACACAAAATTTAAATGAATTGTATCAGGATATTTGATCAGAATAATAAATTTCCAGTTTAAATATTGACTTTTGGCAATATTTATAGTATCTTTGCACCCCTTTTTTAAGAATAGAAACTAATATAATTAGTTAATAATTATGAAATTATCACAATTTAAGTATTATTTACCACAAGAATTAATTGCCAACCAACCTTCCGAAAACCGTGACGAGTCAAGGTTACTTTTGCTGAACAGGGCTGATCAATCCATTAAACATAAAAACTTTAAAGATATTTTGAATTACTTTGATGATGGTGATGTATTTGTAATAAACAATACAAAAGTCTTTCCAGCACGTTTATATGGCGAGAAGGAGAAGACTGGTGCCAGAATCGAAGTTTTTCTTTTAAGAGAATTGAACAGAGATAGTTTATTGTGGGATGTATTAGTTGACCCAGCAAGGAAAATCAGGATAGGTAATAAATTATATTTTGGTGAAGAAGGAGAATTGGTTGCTGAAGTAATCGATAATACCACTTCAAGAGGAAGAACCTTGCGATTTTTGTATGATGGTTCTTATGATGAATTTAAGCAAACTTTACAAAAATTGGGCGAAACTCCACTGCCTAAAATTCATCAAAGAGCTGTTCAGCCGGAAGATGAAGAAAGATACCAGACCATTTATGCAAAACACGAAGGTGCAGTTGCAGCACCAACCGCTGGTTTTCATTTTAGCAGAGAATTAATGAAACGTCTGGAATTAATGGGTGTAGATTTTGCAGAAATTACACTTCATGCCGGACTTGGTAATTTTAGAGACATTGAAGTAGAGGATCTGACAAAGCATAAGATGGATTCTGAAGAAATGATTATAACAGATTCGCAAGCAAATATCATCAATAATGCAATAATCAAGAAGAAAAAAATATGTGCTATTGGTACAACATCTTTGAAAGCTATTGAAACTGCTGTTTCTATTACCGGAATGATAAAACCATATAATGGCTGGACCAACAAATTCATTTTTCCACCTTATGAGTGTACTGTGGCTGATGCAATGGTAACCAATTTACATCTACCTTTATCTTCTGTTATGATGATGGTAGCTTCTTTTACTGGTTATGATTTTCTAATGAAAGCTTATAAAGAAGCAATAGCGGAGAAATATAAGTTTTTTACTTATGGCGATGCCATGTTAATCATTTAAAAATATTTTCTGCCAATCCATATCATTTGGAAAGGTATTTTATTCAAAAAATAGTTACTGTGTGGAGAAGCATGTTATTATTGTAGCCGGTGGTGTTGGTAAACGCATGCAATCTGAAATTCCAAAACAATTTCTGAATGTTGCAGGAAAGCCTGTTCTAATTCATACTTTTGAAGGCTTAATAAATTATTCCAAAGACATTAAAATAACCCTGGTTTTACCTGAACCTTATATTGATTTTTGGAGATCATTGTGTAAACGGTTTGCATTTGAAGTAGATCATAAAGTAGTTGAAGGCGGACAAACCAGATTTGATTCAGTAAAAAATGGACTTGAAGAGATCCAAAATGGAAGCCTGGTGGCAATACATGATGGAGTAAGACCTCTCGTATCGAAAGAAACTCTCAATCGTGTTTTTATTAAAGCAGAAGAAACTGGAAATGCAATACCGGCAGTTAAAATCAATGAAGCCCTTAGAAAAATAAATGATGACACTAGTTTCTCTGTCAATAGAAGGGAATACCGATTGATACAAACACCACAATGTTTTCATGCCGAATTGATAAAAAAAGCATATCAACAGGATTTCAAAGAAGAATTCATAGATGATGCAACAGTTGTTGAGGCTATGGGAATAAAACTTAATCTGATTGAAGGTAATAGGGAAAATATCAAAATCACCAGGCGAGGTGATATTAAAATTGCAGAAGTCTTTTTAAAATAAAAAAACCAGCCAGAAAAAAACTCTGACTGGTGGAGATATATTGAGATAACGGATTTATAAAAACTATTTATTGTTCATTTAGCATTACTTCATTCTTTGGTTCAACCTTTTTATAGTTAATCATTATTTCCATCCCGTCTCCCACTTGTTTTACAGTTATCTCTGAATCTGATTCCTCCAAAACTTCATATTTCGAATCTATCTCAGCATCTTTATATGAACTTTCAATATATGGACCATAAGGACTACACTCGATCATAAAGTAATTATCTGGGCCATCTTGTCCATTATGATACCATCCACCAGGCTCACCTTGCACTTCATAAATGGTATATTCAACTTCCCATGCGTAAGAACCCCAACCCATTCCAGTCCATATTCTTCCTTCATAATACAAGAAATATTTCCCAGGGAATGTTTTATAATTCTGTCCCCAATAAAATACAGAAGGAATATCGCCTGTTCCAGCATCAATGTATTCCGGTTCTGCTATATCCCAATTGATTGAAAGAAATGCATCTCCTGGTCTTCCTTCTTGCCCATACCACGCCTTTTGACAGCCTGCTAAACTTAGTATTAAAAGAACTGCTATTACTCTCTGGACTCTTTTCTGAGCTACTTCATCTTCGCTCTTCTTTTTAGTCCTAATCCCAATTTTTTTGTCGAACCTTTTCATTGTTATAAATTTTAAGGGTTAAAAAACTGGGCGCCCGCCATAAATTATCCAAGTAGCGTGCCAAAGATTATTAAGAGTGGAAAATAAATTTGATAATTATAGAATTGTTTAAACGGGCTATAGGTCAATAAATTTATTGAACTCTTTCGAATTCTCAAATTCAACCGATTTAACCAGTCAACGATATAATTAATGTGCAGCCAACCAGTTATCTCCTGTATTCATTTCTACCAATACAGG
>DAOVYU010000023.1 GCA_030635465.1 Bacteroidales bacterium
GATATTATTAAAGATACAATTCAGACTGATACACTCCCTAGTCTGGCCTCCAGGGTAAAACATAAACTGCAAATTAAAAATACAAAATGTGTTGCGTACGATTTGATTTTTGGATGTCCGGGTTGGATACAGGGTGTAATTCATGCTGATTCTTTTATTAGAAATGGTATAGCGAAGAAATGCCTTGTAATTGGAACAGAAACATTATCCCGAGTAATTGATGTCCATGACCGTGACTCTATGATTTATTCTGACGGTGCAGGGGCCAGTATTATAGAAGCCGTAGAAGAGAAAGAAAAACGTGGAATTCTATCATTTTCATCTGAATCATTTACGAAAGATGAAGCTTATTATTTATACCTCGGCAAATCAAATATTGCTGATGCTGATCCTAAGATCAGGTATATTAAAATGCATGGCAGGAAAATTTATGAGTTCTCGTTGAATTTTGTTCCGGGTGTAGTAAAAGAATCTATTGATAAAGCGCATCTTGATATAAAGGATATAAGTAAGATATTTATCCATCAGGCCAATGAAAAAATGGATCAGGAGATATTGAAACGCTTGTTCCGTTTGTATCAAATCCGGGAAGTACCCTCTGATATTATGCCTATGAGTATCCATAAATTGGGGAACAATTCTGTAGCTACTGTACCAACATTACTTGACCTTGTAAGAAAAGAACGTTTTGGTGATCATGACCTTAACCATGGTGATAATATAATTCTTGCTTCGGTAGGAGCAGGGATGAATATCAATTCTATTGCCTATCGTTGCTAAGAAAAACAACTTGTTCAAATAGTATATTTACTGATTATTTCCTTGTGTTGAGGAAATCGTTTTTCAAGGTCTGATTTTTTACCCATTTCAAAATCATCAAAGTCGAATCCTGGAGAAACAGTGCAACCTACTAATGAATATGAATCCGCGTAATTTACATAGGCAGCAAACCAAAATCCCTTAGGAATCAACAATTGAAATCTTTCCCCCTTTTCCGGATTATTTCCAATAAAAGTTTTTGTTAGATGACCTTTAGGAGAGATTGCATAAATAGTGATGGATGATCCATCATAAAAATGCCAAATTTCATCAGATTTTAAACGATGGAAAGCTGAAAATTCATGACTTTTAAGTAAGAAATAAATAGAAGTTGAAAATGATCTGAAACTGGTATATCTATCAGGAAGATTTTTTTTATTGACAAATTCATTTGACCTGTAAACTTCTTTAAAATAACCGCCTTCAGGATGTTTTGAAAGTTTTAAATGATCAATCCAGTATTGTGCATCCCGAATCATATTAGATTAATCCATTTTGGTTTAGAATAGTTTCCATTTGTTGTTGTAGTTCAAGGGCTTTACTAGTTGCGTGTTGGCCAAAATCTTCACCATTCGATGCAAATATGATTCCTCTTGAAGAATTAACAATAAGACCACATTGTTTGTTTAATCCAAATTTTGCAACAGCTTCCAGGCTTCCACCTTGTGCTCCTACTCCAGGTACAAGTAAAAAATGATCAGGAATAATCTTTCGGATATCCGCCAGCATTTCAGCCTGCGTAGCACCAACTACATACATCATATTATTTGGGCTTCCCCAGTTTGATGAAGTTAAAAGAACTTCTTCAAACAATCTTTTTGAAGATGCTTGATTTATGGTAAATTGGAAGTCTGCAGCACCTTTATTAGAAGTGAGTGCAAGCAAAATAACCCATTTGTTTTCATATTCCAGAAATGGACTAACCGAATCAATTCCCATGTAAGGAGCAACAGTTACCGAGTCGAATTCCAAATTTTCAAGAAAAGCTTTTGCGTACATTTTTGATGTATTCCCAATATCTCCGCGTTTTGCATCAGCAATGGTGAAAACATCAAATCTTTTCAAATATTCAATGGTCTTTTCAAGGCTTGTCCATCCTTTTGTTCCAAGGCTTTCATAAAATGCTATATTGGGTTTATAAGCTATCGCATATTTATGGGTGTTGTCAATAATTTGCTTATTGAATTCAAATATAGGATCATCAAGTTCAAGTAGATAAGATGGTATTTTATTAATATCAGTATCAAGGCCGATACACAAAAATGATTTCTTTTTTTGGATAAGTTGAAATAATTGTTCTCTGGTCATATGGGTAAATTATTGACTGATTTCTTCTTTAAGTCGTTCGGCATTTTCGGCAAGTTGCAATTGATCAATCATTTCCTGGATATTTCCATCTATAAAAGTTGGTAAATTGTATACCGTTAAATTTATTCTGTGATCAGTAATTCTTCCTTGTGGCCAGTTATATGTTCTGATCTTTGCTGAACGGTCACCGGTAGCAACCATAGTTTTTCTTTTAGATGATACTTCATCCAAATATTTTTGATATTCCAGTTCATATATCCTTGTGCGCAAAACTGCCATGGCTTTATCAAAATTCTTAAGCTGCGATTTTTGATCCTGGCATGTAGCTACTATTCCTGTTGGTATATGTGTCAATCGAACAGCTGAGTATGTTGTATTAACTGATTGCCCGCCAGGTCCTGATGAACAATACAAATCTTTACGGATGTCATTGGCTTCAATTTCAACATCAAATTCATCAGCTTCTGGCAAAACTACCACAGAAGATGCAGAAGTATGCACGCGTCCCTGGGTTTCTGTTTTAGGAACCCGCTGTACCCGGTGAACGCCTGATTCATATTTTAACTGACCATAAACACCATCACCTTTTACTTCAAAAATAATTTCTTTAAATCCACCTACGGTGCCTTCTGTCATAACTACTAAGTCGACTTTCCAACCTTTTGTTTCGCAATATTTATTATACATCCGGAATAAATCTCCGGCAAATATACTTGCTTCATCACCACCTGTTCCGGCCCTGATCTCTACAATTGCATTCTTTCCATCCTGAGGATCTTCAGGAATGAGCATTACCCTTATTTCTTCTTCAAGGACATCTCTTTTTTCAGTCAGGTCATTCAACTCCATTTTGGCCATCTCCCTGAACTCTTCGTCTTTTTCAGTCTTTAATAACTCTTTGGTTGATTGTATATTATCTAATATATTTTTATATCGCTTGTAAGCATCTACAACTTTTTGCAGCTCTTTATAGTCTTTATTTAGTTTGATGAATTTTTTCATATCCGACATAACTGAAGGCTCATTCATCTCTTCCTCAATTTCTTTAAACCGCTGATATATAGCTTCTAATTTCTCTAACATGTATCCAAAATTAAATTGGCTGCAAAAATACAATAATTTGTTGTTAACAAAACCGGATAAAATTCGTAGGCTTAATGAACAGGATGGCTTTATTTATTGTTAAATTTGACAAGTTTTATTCCGCATCGATTGCGGGAATTTAAATTTATCCTGGATTTAATTATTTAACCAAATGAAGAAATTTTTTGTAATTGCAATATTTACATTATTTTTAATATTTCCAAATCATTCCTTTGCTCAGATTAGCCATGGTGGTCTTCCCGCAAGTTTCAATCTAAAGAATGATTCCCAGTTTGTTGAATCTGTTTTACTCCAATCACCGGATATGAAACAGGTAAGATCTGAAGATTTAGAAGCTGATGATTTATTTTTACCTCGCCGGTTTATAGTTATGATACCTGTTGAAATTAATCTGATAGAATCAGGTACATGGAGCCAACTGGAAAATGGTGATCAAATTTGCAGGCTTAAAATTCATGCACAGGGAGCTTTAGCCAACAACTTATATTTCAATAAATTTTTTCTTCCAGATGGTGCCAAATTATTTTTTTATGATGAATCTCACAAACAGGTAAAGGGATCATTTACAAATCTGAACAATTCCGAAAGTGGTTATTTTGCAACCGAATTAATTTCTGGAGAAAATATAGTACTTGAACTCAATATACCAGCAGAAATAGAAGTTGAGCCGATTATTCACATAGCTGAATATGGTTATGCTTACAGGGATGTTCCGCATTATGATGAATTAAATGGATTTGGAGGTTCAGATTGGTGTGAAATTAATATCAATTGTTCACCTGAAGGTGATGAAATGCAATCCCAAAAAAATGGGGTAGTTAGAATTTTAGTAAAAGTTTCCGGTGCTGGATTCTGGTGTACAGGATCACTATTGAATAATGTGCGATATGATGCTACTCCTTATATTTTAACTGCTGATCATTGTGCATTTCAGTTAAACAATTATGCAAGTGATTTAGATCTGGCTCAATGGCTCTTCTATTTTAGGTATGAGTCTGCTACTTGCGAAAATCCTAACCAGGAACCAGAACTGTTTTCCATGGTTGGTGCCAGTAAGGTAGCTCAGGGTGGTAAACGCGGACAGGAGGGTTCTGATTTTTATTTATTACTTTTGAATAATCAGGTTCCTACGAGCTATGATCCGTATTTTATGGGATGGACAAGGGTTAATGAGTCAAGTAATGAAGGTGTGACAATCCATCATCCTGAAGGTGATATAAAAAAGATTTCAACCTATTTAACACCACTTGAATCATCAGGTTGGTATGGAAATGGATTGCAATCGCATTGGAAAGTTATTTGGGCAGAAACAGAAAATAATTGGGCTGTTACTGAATCAGGATCTTCCGGATCACCATTATTTAACGATGAAGGAAAATTGATGGGTACACTAACCGGAGGATTGGCTGCTTGTGATGCTAGTGGCTCATTAGGCCCTGATAAGCCTGACTATTATGGCAAGTTTTCATATCATTGGCAATCAAATGGAACTACTGATACGTCTCAATTAAAACCCTGGCTCGATCCAGATGATACAGGAGTTTTTAGCATTGATGGTTTGACACTCGCAGTTGAGGATCATGAAATTGTGAATAACTTGGATATAAATATTTATCCCAATCCTGCAAATGAATATTTTTTTATTAATTTTACTAGCCTTGAGTCAAATACATTCAACATGTCAATTTACAATGTAGTAGGTAAACTGATTAAGGAGTTGAAAAGTCAAAATAGGAGAGCTGATTTTAAAATTGATATAAAAGATATACCAAAAGGAGTATACTTTTTAACAATTGGATATGACAATAATAGCATTGTTAAAAAGCTTATTATTCAGTAAATGCAATAATTATTTTAAGTCACTATTATTTTTAATATTGAAGAAAATTTAAACTTAATAAAATGGTTAGACCAGAAACAATATTTGTCGTAGAGGATGATATTCTTTATCTAAATTTGATAAATAAGGAACTGGAAAAAATGGGTTATACGAAAATTGAGTCTTATAGTACAGGAAAAGAAGCTATGCATAACCTGGATAAGAAACCTGACATTGCCCTACTTGATTATTTCCTGGAGAAGGATTTTACAGGAATGGATATTTTGAAAAAATTACAGCAAAGATTTCCTGATACACAGGTAATTTTCCTTACTGGATCTGATGATGTGAATATTGCTGTGGACACTATGCGTAATGGTGCTTACGATTATATTGTTAAAGGCGATACAGCTTTTATTCGAATCCGACATTTGTTAAAGAAAATTTCTGAAGAAAATTCCAGAAAGAATAAAAGCAGGTCTATTATTCGCTTTCAGATAATTGTGATATTCGCAATTATATTGATATCTCTTTTGGGAATTTTATATTTCCACTATTTTATCAATTAAAAAATAAATTTTTTATAAATACTTTGTTTTTTAATTAGAAACTTCTACTTTTGCACTCCCAAAAATTAAAGAAAATTAATAATGAAAAAAGATATTCATCCAAAGGATTACAGTTTTGTAGTATTTAAAGATATGTCAAACGACTATGCGTTTTTGACTAAATCCACTGCAAAGTCAAAGGAAAAAATAAAATGGGAAGATGGTAAAGAATACCCATTAATCAAATTGGAAATTTCACATACATCACATCCATTTTTCACTGGTAAAATGAAATTTGTTGATACAGCAGGGCGTGTTGATAAATTTAAAAACAGGTATCAAAAACATTACGATAAAAAAGGTCAGTAACCTGATACCAACTTAAAAAAAATTACGTTAAAGCCCTTATGAAAACATAAGGGCTTTTTTTTGTAAATTTTTGGACATCTAATAATTTAAATTTGTAATATTGTCACTTGATTCATAATATTTTAACAATTTAATACCAAAGCTAATTTATGAACTATATTTTGTTTGATGATCAGAGCAGGAATAATCTGTTACCCCTAACTTTTATGAGGCCTGTTGCTGATATTAGGATAGGTATTCTGACCATACGGGAAAAATGGGAGAAATATCTAAAAACAAAAACATCTTCTTTGACTGAGGCGTATTTGAGTACGAAATTCCCTATTGTAAAAGCTGAAAATAACATTCTGATCAATGGATCAGTTTGCCCGAATGCTGATTTAGTTGATGAAATTAAAAACTTAAAACCTAATCAAGCTTTGGTTACTGATGATAGCATCATCGCACTAAATGTTAGTGATAAGGATCTTAGCGATTCCGGTGAAATGGATATTTCTGGCATTGATGAGTTTACAACAAAAAGCCCAATCTTGCAAATTTCAGAATTATATGATATCTTTTGGAAAAATGGTGAAGCAATTAAACACGATTTTAAATTGCTAACTGCAAAAAGAAAAAGTGAAAAACTAAGTACCACCAACAGAGTTGTTGCTGAAGAAAATATTTTTGTCGAAAAAGGTGCTAAAGTTGAATTTGCAATTTTAAATGCCAGTACTGGTCCAATTTACATTGGAAAAGATGCAGAAATTATGGAAAACAGTGTGGTTCGAGGACCGTTAGCTTTATGTGATCATGCTGTTTTGAAAATGTCTTCGAAGATCTATGGCCCCACTACGATTGGTCCATACAGTAAAGTAGGTGGAGAGGTAAATAATTCGGTATTTTTTGGTTATAGCAATAAAGCCCATGATGGATTCCTTGGCCAATCAGTTATTGCCGAGTGGTGTAACCTTGGTGCAGATACAAATACATCAAATCTAAAAAATTCATATGATCAGATTAAGCTATGGAACTATACTCAAAAATCCTTTGTTGAAACTGGATTGCAGTTTTGTGGATTAATTATGGCAGATCATTCAAAATCCGGTATCAATACAATGTTTAATACAGGTACAGTTGTGGGTGTTAATGCCAATGTATTTGGACCTGGATATCAGCGAAATTTTATTCCTTCATTTTCATGGGGTGGAACATACGGATATAAAATATTTGATATTCGAAAGGCCATGCAAGTTGCTCAGGCCATGTTTTCTCGCAGGGAAATAGAGTTTGGTGAAGTTGAAAAAGAGATATTAATCAACGTTTTTGACCAAACTGCCACTAACAGAAATCTTTAAATTTTATTTGGCACATATATTGACCCCTAAATTCATAATTCGTACTAAATTTTAAATATATTTTGTAACAAATTGCTGTTGAAACAGTTGTAGTAATAATACTTTTGGCAGTGTTCTGATTTGTTACTTTTTTAATAAATACACTGCCAAATTGGCTTATTTATGGTTATGGAGTTAAACGAAAGAAACATTTTTATGATATCGGATATGCTTGATAGCGATACGGAATTTATCCCCTTGCTCTCTACCGAAGATGAAGAATTAATTAAAACAGAAAAAATCCCAAAGACACTGCCGATTTTACCACTTCGAAATACAGTCTTATTTCCAGGTGTGGTAATTCCTATTACTGTTGGCCGGGATAAGTCAATCAAACTTATTAAGGAAGCCTATAAAAAGAAAAATTTAATTGGTGTTTTATCCCAAAGAGATGCTGAAATTGAAGAACCAACAGTTGAAGATCTTTATAAAATAGGTACCGTAGCTAATATCATTAAGATATTGCAAATGCCTGATGGGAACACAACGATAATCATTCAAGGTAAGAAGCGTTTTCGAATAACTGAGCTTGTTCAAACAGATCCATATTTTAAAGCCAAGGTAGAACAATATGACAAAGTTGAAAACCTTGTACAGGATAGAAAATTTAAGGCACTGATATCTTCTATGAAGGATTTGTCCATACAAATTACCAAGCAATCACCAAATATTCCTTCAGATGCAGCTTTTGCAATTAAAAATATTGAGAGTCCTATTTTCCTGGTCAATTTTATTTCTTCAAATTTAAATATTGAAACACATGAGAAGCAGAAGTTACTGGAAATATCTGATTTTCATGAACGAGCCCAAATGGTGTTAACTGCCTTAACCAAAGAACTTCAAATACAAGAATTAAAAAATCAGATTCAAGATAAAGTTAAAGTTGATCTCGATAAACAACAACGTGATTATTTTCTTCATCAACAACTTAAAACCATTCAGGAGGAATTAGGTGATGCCCCGGGAGCACAAGATATCAGTGATCTTCGTGAAAGAGCTTTGGAAAAGAAATGGGATTTAGAAATAGCTGAAACTTTTGAAAAAGAATTGGCAAAGTTGCAGCGTATGAATTCGCAAGCTTCAGATTATTCGGTGCAACTAAACTACCTTGAGTTTTTGGTTGACTTGCCCTGGAATGAATATACAAAAGACAATTTTAATCTGGCCCGTGCACAAAAAATCCTTGATGAAGACCATTACGGTCTGGATAAAGTGAAAGAACGGATCATTGAACATTTGGCTGTTATCAAACTAAAGAAAGATTTAAAAGCACCTATATTGTGTTTGGTTGGCCCTCCTGGTGTAGGTAAAACATCTCTTGGGAAATCAATTGCCAGAGCTCTTGACAGAAAATATATCCGAATGTCTTTAGGAGGCGTAAGAGATGAATCGGAATTACGTGGTCACCGGAAAACCTATATTGGGGCAATGCCTGGCAGAATTATGCAAAACCTAAAGAAAGTTCATGCTTCAAACCCGGTATTTGTCCTTGACGAAGTTGATAAGGTATTGGGTGCCAATGTAAGTGGTGATCCGCAAGCAGCGTTACTTGAAATACTTGACCCAGAACAAAATAGTACTTTTCATGATAACTACCTGGAGGTAGATTATGATCTATCAAAGACTATGTTTATTGCTACTGCAAATACGTTAAGTACGATACATCCTGCATTGGTTGACCGGATGGAAGTGATTGACATCAGTGGATATTTATTGGAAGAAAAGGTAGAGATTGCAAAACGCCATCTAATACCAAAACAACTGAAAGAACATGGTGTTAAAAAGATCCAGTTACAGTTTAGTAAAGCGATCATAGAAAAAATTATTGAAGATTATACCCGGGAAGCTGGTGTGCGAACACTTGATAAACATATTGCTACCACCATTCGAAAGAAGGTTAAATTTATTGTTGAAAAACAAGTGTATAATAAAAAATTACTACTGGAAGATTTAGCTGAAGTGTTGGGACCACCACGGTTTCAGAGGGAGAGAGGGCTGTCAAATAATATAGCCGGAGTTGTTACTGGATTAGCCTGGACAGCAGTTGGAGGTGAGATTTTATTTATTGAAGTGAGTTTGAGTAAAGGCAAAGGATCACTTACCTTAACGGGAAATTTGAGTGATGTCATGAAAGAGTCTGCTACCATCGCTCTGGAGTATCTTAAATCACA
>DAOVYU010000236.1 GCA_030635465.1 Bacteroidales bacterium
CGATTATACCATAGCAATTATGATCCGGGTTATAACCAGCTATAGGATAGCTCCATCCTCCTATATACCCATAGTTACCTGTAATTTTATTATTGCCATATACGCCAAATCCTGGACCTCCCAAATAGCCATATGGCCCATCAGGGTCTTCTCCATAGATTGCAACTGCTGAATCAGAACTGTTATCACTTAAAACATAAAGAGCTTTTGAACTATTTGTGGACTGAATACGAACTCCATAATCAATACTGTCAACAATCCTTATCCCTGAATTATTTCCATTTTTTGAAATCCAATATTCATTTGTTTGAATATTTTGGTTTGCTAAATGGTTGCCCAAATTATCACCTTTTCCAGATGAATCTGCATACATAGCATAAGGTACAGCAAGCAACTGAGTGGTGCCCATCCAGGTAAAATTGGTTTCACCGGATTCATCCAGACTTACCTTCAGGAAATAACTGTCACTTCCCCAGTTAATAGTATCAAATTGCCCATAATCCACAGTTCCATCCCCGATTTGCAGCGACACCAGTCCAAACTCGTTGGTGGTTGGGTTATGGATTTCACGGTAGGATTCAGGGCCTGTAGCATTACCCTTGAGAATACAAATTTGAAAAGCTACGGACTGATTGATAATTAGATTACCATCATTGTTTCTGGCCACTGCCTGGTAGCTAAAATATTGTGGTGCTTGGGAGAAAGTGATCTGAATAAAAATAAACAGAAAAAACGGGGATAAAGTAAGACTTTTCATAAAATATTTATTAGGTTCGAAAACATAGATTCACAATTCATCACCAAATATATTGAAATATTCTAGATATAATAGTTCAATTGGTGTATAAATTTGTTCTAAATAAGTAAGAGGTTGGTATACAGTAATATGTGGTAAATGCAGACTGCCCTGTGTTTAAAATATTAAGGTAATATCAGATAATAATTACTTAAAAAAAGAAGGAATAAATTAATCAGGTACCTGATCACTTAAGGTCGTATTTTCAACCCATGTATCGTTTTTATCCGGATTATTGACTTGATTGTCCATATTAAAATCAGCTGATTGATATCCTCCTTCGGATCCTGCATTGACTGTCCATGCAGCTTTATCAGTTGCATCAATATCTCCATCACCGTCTTCATCACCACCTGCCATACCATAAACAGATGTGCCAACTAATTTGTATCCTGCTCCTCCACCATGTGCTTGTGCGAGGCTTGTGGAGAAATCATAGGAATATAATCCTCCTGATCCGTTTAATGCTGTAGCAGAAAGTACGCCCAGATGATTTCTATGCCAAACGATAAGATACAGTCCGCTTGAAAAAGAGGTGCTAAATTGTAAATTTGATAAACCATCTATGCCAACTACTGATCCATCTTTCAATAAGAAACCGGCTTGTTGTGCAATACGTTTAGCTCCGGTGGCATTAGCAGCACTGGTTGCATCACGCAATTCTACTAATACCCAGTCGACAATATCTGCATTCGGGATAGAGCCTACTGATTCAGTACCTGCATAATTCCATGGCGAACCACTATATGGTTGCGCAAAAGGAATTTCCCCTGCCAGGTTGAGGTCAGTAGTCATTTCTGCACCTTCATACGGACCTTCAAGAAACACCACAAGGTCAATACCTGAAATGGCAACAGTAATGGGTTGCTGAAATCCCTGGGTCAGGATAATATTTCCTGCTGTATATGTTTCTGTGGCTATTTCACCTAATGTCCAGCTTAAAGATCCATTTACACCTTCAAAATAATCACCTGATGAGGAAATAACTTCAGGAGAGACTGATTGTGCTGAAATCACAAATGGGATAAAAAATATAACAAGGCAAAAGAGTATTTTTTTCATGTCAGTAACATATTGGTTTATAGGAATAACAAAAATAACAAAAAAATTGTTTTATTCCAAATCAAATATAAATAACTCTAAAATATTTATTGCTAAAAACAGAACATAAAAAAAGCTGCCACATTAGACAGCTTTGAAATATTCGTGTGAATAATATTTACTTCATCATTTCAGCAAAATACTTATAGAAGTATGGAATTGTATTGATTCCATTAAAAAACTGGATCAATGGAAAGTTTTCATTGGGTGAATGAATGGCATCTGATTCCAGGCCAAACCCCATTAATACAGATTTAGTTTCCAGGACTTTCTCAAATGTTGATATAATAGGAATACTTCCACCACTACGTACCGGCACTGGTTTTATTCCATAAATATCGTCGTAAGCCTTCTCCGCAGCCTTATACGCTGGTAAATCAATTGGGCAAACATATCCTTGACCACCATGTAAAGAAGTTACTTCAACTTTTACAGATTTAGGAGCTATGGATTCAAAATGTTTTTTGAACATATCTGCGATTTTTTCATGATCCTGGTTGGGAACAAGACGTGTAGAAATCTTTGCAAAGGCTTTTGAAGGAAGAACTGTTTTGGCTCCCTCTCCTGTATAGCCACCCCAAATACCACAAATATCAAATGAAGGACGAATACCAGTTCTTTCCATGGTGCTGAATCCTTCTTCACCAGCTAATTCTTCAACATCAATTGCTTTTTTGTATTCTTCAACATCAAAAGGTGCTTTTGCAAGCATCGATCTTTCTGTCTCAGATACTTCTATAACATCATCATAAAAACCAGGCATTGTTACCATGCCTTTTTCATCAATCATTTTTGATATCATCTGACTCAACACGTTGATAGGGTTGGCCACACCACCACCAAATAAACCTGAATGTAAATCTCTGTTTGGTCCGGTAACTTCAACCTGCCAGTAAGCTAAGCCACGTAATCCTGTGGTAATACTAGGTATGTCTTCTGCTATCATACCAGTATCAGAAACCAAAATGATATCAGCTTTTACCAGCTCTTTATTTTGTTCACACCATTTACCAAGGTTCACTGATCCAATTTCTTCTTCACCTTCAACCATAAATTTAACATTGCAAGGTAATTGGTCTGTTTTTACCATAAATTCAAATGCTTTGGCATGCATAAAAGCTTGCCCTTTATCATCATCCGCACCACGGGCAAAGATTTTTCCGTCACGGATTTCCGGTTCAAAAGGAGGTGAATCCCAAAGGTCGATGGGATCAACTGGCATTACATCATAATGACCATAGACCAAAACTGTAGGTGCATTTGGGTCGATTATTTTTTCTCCATACACAACAGGATTTCCATCAGTAGGCATGATCTCAGCTTTATCAGCACCTGCTTCTAAGATTATTTTTTTCCAGTATTCAGCTGCTTTCAGCATATCGTCTTTGTGTTCCGATTGTGAGCTGATAGAAGGGATTCTGATCAATCCATATAATTCCTCCAGAAATCGATCCTTATTGGCTTCAATGTATTCTTTTACGTTTTTCATTTTGTAATTTATTATTTTGAAATTTATTTAGCTACAAATAGGGTTGCCAAAAATAATAAATCTTTGTGAAGTTAAGGTTTGTGTGTTGGAATTAATTTTAATTTTGCGATGGTTGTTGATACTTTGCCGGATTGATTGAGTGATGGGAATAAGGGAAATATGAGATATATGGTATAGGGGTATGAGGTTTGGTATAGAACAACTAAATGGCAGAATCATTTCAATAAATTGAGGAAATAAGCAATGGAAAATATTTTTGAGGATGCAAAAGGTGTTTATAACGAAAACAGGGATTTTACATCATTGGTTTGTTGGCAGGATGCAAGAAAAGTTAAACTATTCTTCTATGAATCTATTTTACCGCGACTTCCAGAATCAGAAAAATACAATTTGGATATTCAGATAAGAAAATCAACAGTAAGCTCTACTGCTAATATTGCTGAAGGATATGGGAGATATCATTACCAGGAAGGAATTCAATATTATAGAATTTCGAGAGGATCACTCTATGAATCAAAAGCTCACTTGATAAGTTGTTTACGCCTACCGCTCGGTGGTGGCGTAACTAGTTAGCATGGAAGGGAATTGTTTGTTATAGGTATTATCAGGTC